>NZ_JBSGXP010000265.1:0-4607 GCF_053610105.1 Kitasatospora sp. NPDC054939
GCCCGGGGGTGTGTTCCCCCGGGCGGCCGGCCCGTTTCACGCGGTGGCGGCTGCTCAGCCGGCCAGGCCCGGGATCGGGAGGGTGTTGGTGAGCCCGCCGACCGGGGTCTTGTCGAGGCCGGGGATGCTCGGAACGGCGCCGCGGGTGGCGGCCTGGGCCGCCGGGGCGGCGGCCGGGGCGGCCTCGGCGACGGGGGCGGCGGCCTCCGCGACCGGGGCGGCGGCGGCCTCGGTGGCCGGGGCGGCCTGGCCGGCGGTGGGGGTGAGGGTGCCGAGGGTGCTGGCGACCTTGTCACCGCCCGGGAGGGCCGAGGCGGCGTTGGTGACCGCACCGGTGACCGCCGGGTTGCCGACGGCGCCGGTGGGGAGCCCGAGGCCGCCGGCGGCGGTGGGGGCGGCGGACGCGCTGCCGGCGCCGACCGCAGCGATGGCGATGCCGAGTGCCGCGGTGCCGGCGGCCTTGAGGGTGGCCTGCTTCATGAGTTCGTCCCCTTGAATCCTCGTCTGTGGCCGACGTCCGGGCATGGCGCAGGGCCGACTACCGCCCGTCAGCAGTGACTGGCACACCGTAGTGAGTGGGTCGCGCGGGGATCAAAAGCCGTTCACTCACACAGGTGAGTAGTAGGACGAACGCCAGAAACGCCGGCCCGCTCAGGCCCGACGCGGCCCCACCCGCACCCGACCCGGCGCGCGCACGCGGAACGCCGGGCCCGCCGCCCGGAGGCGGCCGACCCGGCGTTCGGCGCGGCGTTCAACACGGCGGTGGGGCTCAGGCGTTGAACAGCCACTCCGCCTTGAGCTCGGCGTACCCGGGCTTGATGACGTCGTTGATCATCGCCAGCCGCTCGTCGAACGGCAGGAACGCCGACTTCATCGCGTTCACCGTGAACCACTCCATGTCGCCCAGCGTGTAGCCGAACGCCTCGACCAGGTGGCCGAACTCGCGGCTCATGCTGGTGCCGCTCATCAGGCGGTTGTCGGTGTTGACGGTGACCCGGAACTTCAGCCGGCTGAGCAGGCCGATCGGGTGCTCGGCGTACGAAGTCGCCGCCGCGGTCTGCAGGTTGGAGGTCGGGCACATCTCCAGCGGGATGCGCTTGTCGCGCACGTACGCGGCCAGGCGGCCCAGCTGCACGCTGCCGTCCTCGGCGACGGTGATGTCGTCGACGATCCGCACACCGTGGCCCAGGCGGTCGGCGCCGCAGCACTGCAGGGCCTCCCAGATGGACGGCAGGCCGAAGGCCTCGCCCGCGTGGATGGTGAAGTGGTTGTTCTCGCCCTTGAGGTAGTCGAAGGCGGCCTGGTGGCGGGTGGGGGGGTAGCCCGCCTCGGCGCCGGCGATGTCGAAGCCGACCACGCCCGCGTCGCGGTGGCGGTTGGCCAGCTCGGCGATCTCGGAGGAGCGGGCGGCGTGCCGCATGGCGGTGATCAGGGTGCCGATGCGGACGCGGTGGCCGGCCGCGCGGGCGTTGGCCTCGCCCAGCCGGAAGCCCTCCTGGACGGCGAGGACGACCTCGTCGAGGGTCAGGCCGCCCTCCAGGTGCTGCTCGGGGGCGTAGCGGACCTCGGCGTAGACGACGCCGTCGGCGGCGAGGTCCTCGGCGCAGTCGGCGGCGACCTTGATCAGCGCCTCGCGGGTCTGCATCACGGCGCAGGTGTGGGCGAAGGTCTCCAGGTAGCGGACCAGCGAACCGGAGTCGGCGGCCTCGCGGAACCACTCGCCGAGTTCCTTGGGGTCGGTGGTCGGGAGGCCCTCGTAGCCGACCGCCGCGGCCAGCTCGACGATGGTCTCGGGACGCAGCCCGCCGTCGAGGTGGTCGTGCAGGAGCACCTTCGGGGCGCGGGCGATCTGGTCGGGGGTGGGGATCCGGGGGCCGGTGCCCGCGGTGGTGACGGGGATCTGCTTCTCCATTGCGGGAGTGTAGCCCCTACGCGCGTAGACAAGCCACAGGCCGCACGGCCCGGTCGGCCGGGAGAGCCCCCGAATTCCTCCGGACGGGCCAACCACCGGCGGTCGGCCCCCCGCTCAGTCGTGTTGCAGCAGCCGCCCCCGCCGCGACAGCACGAAGTCCCGGAACGCCGCCACCGGCGCGGTCGGCGGGTGCGCCGCCGACCAGGCCAGCCCGATCGCCCGCCGGGTCCGCGGCGCGGTCACCTCCAGCTCCACCACCCCCGGCCGGGCCACCAGCACCGGCGGCAGCAGCGCCACCCCGAGCCCGGCCGCGACCAGCCCTCGCAGCGTCTCGGTGTCCTCCCCCTCGAAGGCGATCCTCGGCTCGAAGCCGGCCTCCGCACAGAAGCCGTCCGTGATCGCGCGCAGCCCGTACCCGCGCTCGACCGCCACGAACGGCTCCTCGGCGACCTCGGCCAACCGGATCCGGCGGCGGCCCGCCAGCCGGTGGTCGGCCGGGACGACCAGGTAGAGCCGCTGCTCGTCCAGCGGGCGGGTGACCAGCGCCGGGTCGTCCGGCAGCGGCGAGACCAGGCAGAGGTCCAACTCGCCCGCCCGCAGCCGCTCCAGCATCGCGCCGACGTAGTCCTGCACCAGCTGGAACCGCACCTGCGGGTACACCGTGCGGAAGCCGCGCAGCAGGGCGGGGACGGCGTCGCTGCCCATGGTGTGCAGGAAGCCGAACGCCACCCGCCCGGCCGCCGGGTCGACCTCCGCCCGGGCCGCCTCGGCGCCGCGCTCCAGTTCGGCGAGCGCCCGCTCCACCGAGGCCAGCAGCAGCCGGCCGGCCCGGGTCAGCCGTACGGTGCGGCCCTGGCGCGCCAGCAGGTCGACGCCGAGCTCGCCCTCCAGCCGGGCGACCGCGCGCGACAGCGTGGGCTGCGGCACGGCGAGCAGCGCGGCGGCCCGGGTGACGTGCTCCAGCCGCGCCACCGCGGCGAACTGGGCGAGTCTGGGCGCCAGTTGGGTGACCGGGTGGTCCGGGCCCAGCTCCGCGAGGCGCCCGTCACTGCTGTCCGTCACACATCCTCCACACCCACGGCCGCGACCTGCGCTGATACACAGGTGCATCAATTGTCGCCGATTCATGCATTGGACGCATCAGGTGCGCGCGCCCTAGCGTCGGTGCCATGCAGCCCTCCAGTACCGGGGCATCCGTGACCGCGCCGGATGCCCTCGCCCAGCCGTCCGCCCGTACCGGACAGCCCGACGACCGCCACCGCGCCGGGCAGCGCTCCTTCCGCCGCGCGAACCTCGCCCTGTTCGCCGCCGGGATCGCCACCTTCGTCCTGCTCTACTCCACGCAGGGCCTGCTGCCGGTCCTCTCCGACGACCTCGGCCTCACCCCAGGCCAGGCCAGCTGGACCGCCTCCGCCGCGACCCTCGGCCTCGCCCTCGCCCTGCTCCCCGCCAGCGCGCTCTCCGACCGCTACGGCCGGACCGCCGTGATGACCGGCTCGGTGCTCGCCGCCTCCGCCCTCGCCCTGACCCTGCCGTTCGCCCCGGACCTCGGCACCCTGGTCGTGCTGCGGGCCCTCCAGGGCGCCGCCCTCGCCGGGCTCCCCGCCACCGCGATGGCCTACCTCGCCGAGGAGGTCCACCCCGGCTCGCTGGCCTCGGCGATGGGCCTGTACGTGGCGGGCAACAGCATCGGCGGCATGGGCGGGCGGCTGGTCTCCGGCTGGACGGCCGCCGGCTTCGGCTGGCGGTGGGGGCTGGCCGCCTCCGCGGTGCTCGCGCTGCTGGCCGCCCTCGCGTTCCGGCTGCTGATCCCCGCCGCCCGGCACTTCACCCCGGCCCCGGTGGACGCCCGCGCGCTCGCCCGCACCGTCGGCGGGCACCTGCGCAACCCGCTGCTGCTCCGGCTGTACCTGCTCGGGCTGCTGTTCATGGCCGTCTTCGGCGCGGTCTACAACACCGTCGGCTACCGGCTGATCGGCGCGCCGTTCCACCTGCCGGAGTCGGTGGCCGCCTCGATCTTCGTGGTCTACCTGGTCGGCACCGCGACCTCCGCCGCGGCCGGGCGGCTGGCCGGCCGACTGGGCCGGCGCGGTGCGCTGTACGTGGCCATCGCGGTGACCGCGGCCGGGCTGCTGCTCTCGCTCGCCGAGTCGCTGCTGTGCGCGCTGCTCGGCCTGGTCCTGATCACCGGCGGCTTCTTCGCGGGCCACGCCACCGCGTCGGCCTCGGTCGGCCGCACCGCCACAACCGGCCGGGCGCAGGCCTCCGCGCTGTACCTGATCGCCTACTACCTGGGCAACAGCCTCGGCGGCACCCTGGGCGCCGACGCCTACCACGCCACCGGCTGGCCCGGCACCGCCGCCGTCGCCCTCACCGCGATGGCCCTCGCCGCGGGCGTCACCCTCTACGCCACCCGCCGCGCGATCACGGCCCGGCGCCCGGCGGCCGTCGATACACTCCGGGCATGAGCACCGATCCTGCTGTGTACGCCCGGTTGCGTGAGATCGCCGACCAGCTTCCGCAGGTGCCGGGGATAGGGAAGATCGAGATCGCCGACGGCCAGATCGTCATGATGATGTCGCCGGTCCCGGCTACGCCTCGCGCAAGGAGCTCGCGTTCGGCGACACCGTCACCGTCGGCCCGTGGACTCTCGACACCAGCGTCCTGCGCACGTACGCCTGATCCGGCGTACGTG
>NZ_JBSGXP010000266.1:0-4522 GCF_053610105.1 Kitasatospora sp. NPDC054939
GCGGGGGGGGGGGGGCCCCCCCCCCCGGGCCCCCCCCAGGCCAGCGGCGGGTCCGCAGCAGAAGGGCCGCCCGCCATGACCGCCGACACCCCTCAGTCCGAACCGACCGCCCGGGACGGGCAGACCGGACCGACCGCCGCCGAGGACGCCCCGACCGCGGCGGCGCCGGGCCCGGACGCGCCGGCCGCGGACACCGCCCGGCCCGCTCCGATCGGTCGGCGCGCCGTCATCGGCTGGGCCGGGGCGGGTGTCGCCCTCGGCGCCGCCGCGGTCGGCTCGGTCGCCGCCGCGACGATGCACCGGGACGGGAGCGAACCCGCCGGGGTCGACTCCGCCGCCGCCGTCCCGTTCTACGGCGACCACCAGGCCGGCATCGCCACCCCGGTCCAGGACCGGCTGCACTTCGCCGCCTTCGACGTCATCACCAAGGACCGCGAGGCGCTGGTCAGGGTGCTGAAGGAGTGGACGAAGGCCGCCGCCACCATGACCGCCGGCCAGGAGATCGGCCGCGGCACCGCCGGCAACCTCCCCGAGGCCCCGCCGGACGACACGGGCGAGGCGCTCGGCCTGCCCGCCTCCCGGCTGACCCTCACCATCGGCTTCGGCCCCACCCTGTTCGAGAAGGACGGCGTGGACCGCTTCGGGCTCAAGGGCAGGCGCCCCGAGGCCCTGGTCGACCTCCCGAAGTTCCCCGGCGACGCACTGGACCCCGCGCGCAGCGGCGGCGACCTCTGCGTCCAGGCCTGCGCCGACGACCCGGTGGTCGCCGTCCACGCGATCCGCAACCTGGCCCGGATCGGCATGGGCGTGGTCAACGTCCGGTGGTCGCAGCTCGGTTTCGGCAAGACCTCCTCGACCACCCCCGAGGCCCAGACCCCGCGCAACCTGATGGGCTTCAAGGACGGCACCCGCAACGTCGCCGGCACCGACGCCAAGGCCCTGGCGGAGCACGTCTGGGTGGCCCCCGGCGACGGCCACGACTGGATGACCGGCGGCTCCTACCTGGTCGCCCGGCGGATCCGGATGCACATCGAGACCTGGGACCGCACCCCGCTCGCCGACCAGGAGGAGATCATCGGCCGGACCAGGGCCGAGGGCGCGCCGATCGGCAGGCAGCGCGAGCACGACGCCTTCGACCCCGCCTCGCTGCCCGCCGACTCGCACGTACGGCTGGCCCACCCGGACAGCAACAAGGGCGCGACCATCCTGCGCCGGGGCTACTCCTTCACCGACGGCACCGACGGACTCGGCCGACTGGACGCGGGCCTGTTCTTCCTCGCCTACCAGCGGGACGTCCGCAAGGGCTTCATCCCGGTGCAGACCGCGCTCGCCGCGCGCGACGTCCTGCACGACGAGTACACCCAGCACGTCGGCTCCGGGCACTACGCCTGCCCGCCCGGCATCCGCAAGCCCGGCGAGTGGTTCGGCCAGGCCCTGTTCGGCTGACCGTCGGTCCTGCGTCCGGCAGCAAGGAGTTCACAGTGTTCGCCAACTACCTGATCGGTCTGCGCGAGGGGCTGGAGGCCAGCCTGGTGGTCTGCATCCTGATCGCCTACCTGGTCAAGACCGGCAACCGCGACCGGCTGGCCCCCGTGTGGACGGGCGTCGGCGCCGCGGTCGGCCTCTCCCTCGCCTTCGGGGCGGTCCTGCAGTACGGCTCCACCCAACTCACCTTCGAGGCCCAGGAACTGCTCGGCGGCAGCCTGTCGATCATCGCGGTCGGCCTGGTCACCTGGATGGTCTTCTGGATGCGCCGCACCGCCCGCCACCTCAAGGCGGAGCTGCACGGCAAGCTCGACGCCGCCCTCGCCATGGGCACCCTGGCGCTGGTGGTCACCGCCTTCCTGGCCGTCGGCCGCGAGGGGCTGGAGACGGCGCTGTTCATCTGGACCGCCGTCCAGGCCACCAGCGACGGCGTCCGCCCGCTCGTCGGCGCCCTGCTCGGCCTGCTGACCGCCACCGCGCTCGGCTGGCTGTTCTACCGCGGCGCACTGCGGATCAACCTGGCCCGCTTCTTCACCTGGACCGGCGCGATGCTGGTCGTCGTCGCGGCCGGCGTGCTCGCGTACGGCGTCCACGACCTCCAGGAGGCCGCGCTGCTGCCCGGTCTGCACGACCGGCTCTTCGACATCAGCACGACCGTCCCGAAGGACAGCTGGTACGGCACCCTGCTCAAGGGCGTCTTCAACTTCCAGCCCGACCCGACGGTCCTCCAGGTCGTGGTGTGGGCGGCGTACCTGCTGCCGACCCTGTACCTCTTCCTGCGCCGCCCCGCAGCGGCCACCGCGCCCCGTGCGGCCGCCCCCGCGGGCGACCGCGAGCAGTCGGCCTCCTGACCTCCCCCACCTCCCCACCTCCTCCCGGCGCGGGCGGGGCGCGATCCGCGCCCCGCCCGCGCCGTTCCCGTTCCCGTTCCCGTTCCGCACGGTGTCGGCCGCACGGTCAGAAGGGCTGGGGTTCGAGGTCCTGAGCGTCGCCGTGGCGGCCGGTGTCGCCGTAGGCGTTGGCGAGGTTGAGCCGTGCCTTGGCCGTCAGCGGATGGCGGTCGCCGAGGGCGCTGCCGAGGGCGGCGGCCGCGGCCTGCCCGGCTCGCGGGAGGACGCCGGTTCCGGGGTCAGTCGGTGCGGGTCAGCTGCGCCTCGATCCTGTCGAGCAGCCCCCGGTGGCGGTGGTCGTCGAGGGCGAGGGCATCGTGCGGGCGCAGGTGGGGCACGGCGTCCCGGATCGGGTAGCCGCGCCGCAGCCGGGGGTTGTAGAGCAGGTGCTCCTCGGGGAGGTGGACCAGCGGGCCCTTGTCCACCGGGCAGACGAGCAGGGGGAGCAGACGGGGGTCGGGCTCAGCGGATCGCGGCATGGCGGCTCCTTCGTTCGCGGACGGGTGGGGGGTTCGGCTCGTCGTGGCGCGGCAGGGTCAGCAGGACGGACGCGGCGAGCGCGGTGCCGCCGAGGCGCAGCGCCAGTCGGAGCGGTTCGGCGGGCAGGTGTTCGCCGAAGACGACGGTGCCCGCGACGACGGTGAAGACACTGGACACGGTCGTCGTGACGGGCACGATCACGGACGCCCGGCAGCGCTGGAGCGCGGTCTGGGACAGCGCGAGGCCGGCGGCCGCGGTGGCGGCCAGCAGCCAGGGGTGGGGTCCGCGCAGGAGCTCCGGCAGCGCCGCGGCCGGCGGCCGGTCGGCGAGCGCGGCCGAGATGCCCTTGACGGCGAGCGAGCTCACCCCGTACAGCAGCCCGAGGGCGACCCCGTACGGCACGCCGGAGCTGCTGCGGCGGTGCCGGCGGCCGGCGCGGCGCAGCGAGGCGAGGAAGAGCAGGAGCCCGAGGGCGAGGCAGGGGAGGCAGACGCCGAGCAGCGGCAGGACGGGCGCCGCCGCCCCCACCCGGTCGCCGCCGGCCTCCCCGCCGCCGAGGGAGCCGACGACCGCGAGCAGGGCGAGCAGGATGACGCCGGTGGCGAGGAGTTCCCGGCGGCCGGGGCGTTCGCCCAGGGCGGCGGCGGAGAGGGCGATCAGGAGGACCGTCCCGGAGAGGAAGACGCCCTGGGCGGCGGCGATCGGCAGCAGTTGGTAGACCTTCAGCTGGGCGCCGAAGCCGAGGCCCAGCACGGTGAACCCCAGCAGCCAGCCGGGGCAGCCGGCCAGGGCCCGGAGCAGCCGCAGCGGGCGGCGGGGGTCCAGGGCGGGGAGGGCGGCCAGCGCGCGCTTCTCCAGGACGAAGCCCGCGCTGTAGAGGGCGTTGGCGAGGAGCGCGACGGCGACGCCGAGGATCATCGGCGCCGCCCGTCGGCGGCCAGGGCGGCCAGGAGTTCGGCGCAGCGCCCGGCGATCTCGGCGGCGGCGGGTTCGGCGAGCAGGCGGTGGCAGTGGCGGACGGTGAGGTGCAGCCTTCCGTCGAGGGTGAGGGCGCCGACGGAGAGTCCGCGGGGCATCCGGACGGGTGCGGAGAACCAGAGCGCGTCGGCCCGGCCGGCGGGGCCGAAGTCGAGCGGGTGGGCGACCCGGCCGAGGTTGCTGACCAGGGCGGTGGACGTCCAGGGTGCGGCGAGCCGGCGCAGCGCCCTGGTCAGCGGGGCCTTGGCGCCGACGGGCAGCCACGGGGTGCTGACCAGGGCGGCGACCGGGCCGCCGTCGGCGACGGGGGTGGCCTTGGCGGCGCGGGTCTGCGCGCCGATCCGGTCCAGCACGGTGGCGGCGGCGTCCGGGGCGGGCGGCGGGGTGTCGGTGCGGACGGTGGCCAGGTGGTTGTGGTTGCCCATGGGGGCGTGGGGGGCGAGCGGCCCGTGCGGGCGGTCGTCGACGGGCATCGACAGGTGGATCGGGCCGGGCGGACGGCCGTGCCGGCGGTTCCAGTCGGCCAGGGTCAGGTGGACCGCCGTCAGGAGGAGGTCGTTGACGGTCGGCCGGGGCGGGGCCGCGCCGCCCGCGGGGGTCCGGCCCTGGCCGGTGGGCGGGAGCGGCAGTGGGGGTGGGAGTGGGAGCACGCTCAGGTGGACGCCCGTCCCGGGGGAGGGGTCGCGGCC
>NZ_JBSGXP010000267.1:0-4432 GCF_053610105.1 Kitasatospora sp. NPDC054939
CCCCACCGGGCCCGACCCCCGCGTGCCCGCCCACCGCCCCCGGCCCGGGGCGCCCCCCCGGGGCCGGCGGCGGCTCAGGCCTGGGTGAACAGCGGGTCGTAGGCGGCGGAGCGCCGGCGCCCCGCCATGAAGGCGAGGAATTCCCGGACGAAGGCCGCCCGGGAGTACGTCCCGTCGGCGTCCAGCGGCTCGCGCCGGAAGCCGGTGCGGAACAGGGCCCGGTACTCGTCGGCGTCGATCGCCTGGTTGCCGTCCGCGTCGACGGCGTCGAACAGCACCTCGGCCAACCGGATCAGCGCCGGGCCGGCCAGCGCCGGGGCCGCCTCGGCGTACTCCTGGCGGCTGACCCGGCCGTCGCCGTCGGTGTCGAGGGCCGACTGCAGCTCCTTCCACCAGGCGGCGTACGCGCCGTAGAGCCGGGTCTCGGCGGGCTCGTCCAGATCCAGCCGGCCGGCCTGCTCCCGCGCCATGGCCGCCAGATCGGGCCAGTCCAGGAAGCCGTTCCCGGTCTGGTCGAGCACGGCGTCGAAGAACTCCTCCGCGCTGCGCTGCGCCGCGCCGTCGCGGGCGGGCCGCCCCGGCCGCCCCGGCCGGCCCGCCGGGGCGGCCCGGCCGTCGGGTTCGTCCGGCAGCGGGGTCATCAGCCGCAGCAGCGCCCCGAGGCGCTTCAGCCGGTCGCCCGCGGTGGCCAGCGCCCGGACCCGGGGATCGTCGCTGTCCGGCGACAGCGAGAGCAGTTCGAGGAGTGCCTCGGCGGTCAGCCAGCCGTCCGGCAGCAGCCGGGCCGTGCCCAGGGCCAGGTAGGCGCTCTGGGTGAGGGCCCGGCCGCCGGGCAGCTCGGTCAGCCCGGCCCGACGCCGGAAGGACTCCGGGAGCGAGGCGACCGTGACGGCGCCGATCGCCGGCCCGGCCACGGCGCGCCCGGCGGCCCAGACCGTCGGCAGGCCCGCCAGCAGCGGCGGCGCCGGGAGGTGGTCGAACAGGTGGTACAGGATGATCCGCAGCGCCTCGGTGTTCTCCAGCTCCTCCTCGACCACGCGGTCGTAGGTCGGCCAGAACTCCCGCAGGTCGTCCGGGAGCAGGCCGGACGGATCGCCCATGACAGCGAGGAAGGCCCGGAACTCGCCGTACAGCTCCTCCATGGCCGCCCGGTCGAGCGGCCGGCCGCTCCAGCGGAACATCGTCACGGCGCTCTCGAACATCGTGGCCACCACCCAGGCACGGGCCCGCGGGTCCATCGCGTCGTAGGGCCGGCCCGCCGCGTCGCTGCCGTTCAGCCGGCCGTGCAGCCGGTTGAGCCGGGCCGCCTCCCGGGCCCGGGCGGTCTCGTCCGGGCCGACCATCCGCTGCAGGCTGCGCAGGGTGTTGTGCAGCCTGCGCCACGGGTGCGCCACGAAGGTCGAGCTGTCGAGCAGGGCCGCACCGATCTGCGGGTGGGCGGCCTCCAGTACGGTCGCCCGGATCATGGCGAGCGCCCAGCACGGGTCGTCGAACAGGCGGTGGAACCTGGTCCCGGGGCCGAACAGCGGGCCGGGCGGGGGACCGGGCGGCGGGCCTCCCGCGGCCCCGGGCACGGTGCCCGCACCGCCGGGGTGGTCGGTCGTCTCGGTCACGATCGGGGTTCTCCGTTCGGATGGTCCGCCACCCCGCCGAAGCGGCGCCGGCGGTGTCGGTAGGTGTCCAGGCACTCCAGGAAGTGCCCGGCCCGGAAGTCGGGCCAGAGCACCGGCGGGAAGACCCACTCGGCGTAGGCGACCTGCCAGAGCATGAAGTTCGAGATCCGCTGCTCCCCGGAGGTGCGGATCACCAGGTCCACGTCGGGGGTGTCGGGGAACGGCAGGTGGGCGGCGAAGCGCTCCTCGTCCAGTTCCTCGGCCGTCGCGCCGCTGCGGATCAGCGAGCGCGCGGCCTCGACGATGTCCCGCCGCCCGCCGTGGTCGAACGCCACGGTCAGCGTCATGCCCCGGTTGCGGGCGGTCAGCGTCGTGAGGTCCGCGAAGTCGCGGGCCAGCGCCGGCGGGATGCGCGGATCGGTGACCCCGAGGAAGCGGCAGCGGATGCCGCGCGCGTGCAGCAGCGGGGCGTGCTTGCGCACCACCCGGCGGACCAGGCGCAGCAGGTACTCGACCTCGTCGGCCGGACGCCGCCAGTTCTCGGTGGAGAAGGCGTACAGGCTCAGCCACCGCACCCCCGCCGACCGGGCCGCCTCGATGACGTCGATCACCGTCGTCTCGGCCGCGCGGTGGCCGGAGGTGCGCGGCAGCTCGCGCCGGGCCGCCCAGCGGCCGTTGCCGTCCATCACACAGGCGACGTGGTGCGGCACCGGGCCCGGCCCCGGCCCGGCGACCTGTCGCGGTACCGCCGCCTCCACGGGCGGCGCGGGGCCCCCGACGACCTGCTCCACCGACACGTCCTCCCCCTTCGGTCCCGGGCGGCGCCGCGGTGCCGCGCGCCTGCGATCAGCGTTCCGGTCGCTGCCGGGGGCCGTCCGGGACTCCGGGGATCTTCACCCGTTCCAGTGACGGCCGGCCTCCGGGCCCGGAAGCGTGCGCGGCGCACCCCGGCCGGAATCCGCGCCCGCCCCGGCCCGCCGGGCGGGCGCGGATTCCGGCCGGACACCCGCGGGTCCGGGCGGGCACTACCCGGTCGACCCCTACCGGCGGGGGCGGACTACCCATGAGAGGTGTGCCCGCGCGTCCGGGCACCCCCCACCCGAGACGGAAACGTCACCGGAATCCGGGCCCGCGCCCGTAGAGCCGTCGGGCCGTGCCGGGCTTTCATGGACGTGCGCCGGAGGAGCCCCGCACCGGACCCGCCCTCCCGACGCATCCGACGGGACACCGCGGCCGGGCCACCGCCCCCTCCGCCCCCATCCGACGGGACACCGCGGCCGGGCCACCGCCCGCACCGCCCGTCGGCGGTGTTCGCCCACCGGTGTGCTGGCGTTCGGCGCTGCTCCGCAACGGCGGTTGACGTGCTGAATGGTCACAAGGTGATCTCGTCCGACGGAGTCCCTTGACGTCGGCTGGTAACCCGGCTGTCATATGTTGCATCGCGTTTGAACATGTTGGTTCATGGGGGTTTGCTTCCGCTGTGATCGACAGTTCGTCCCGGAGTCACCCCAAGCCCCACCCACGGTCGGTCCCACCCGCACATCGGGCCGCCGCTCCCCGCACCCGCACGATGCGCCACTTCCCCGGCGCAGGCTCGAAGGAGCTCACCATGATCCGCACCATCACCGGCCGTACGTCCGCCGCGACGGCCCTGCTGCTCGCCCTCGGCCTGACCACGGCCTGCTCCACCGGCCAGGAATCCGTCAAGGGCGGCGACGCCGCGGTTCCGACGGTGAGCGGCAAGATCTCGATGACCTACCTGCAGAAGCAGGGCGACCAGGAGTACTTCGTCGGCGAGGCGGCCGGGGCGAAGGCCAAGGCCGCCGAGCTGGGCGTCGACCTGAAGGTGGTGAACCTCGGCAACGACGCGAACAAGACGATCAGCGAGGTGCAGGCGGCGGTCGCCCAGAAGACCAACGGCATCATCATCGTCGTGCCGGACCCGGCCGTCGGCCCGCAGGTCGTGCAGGCCGCCAAGGACGCCAAGGTCGCGCTGCTCACCTCGGACGACCAGATCTGCACCAACGGCCCGGACCCGTCGGTGTGCGCCAAGGACAACCTGGTGGCCCGGATCGGCTTCTCCGGCCAGCAGATGGGCAGCGAGGTCGGCAAGCGCGCCGCCGAGGAGTTCAAGAAGGCGGGCTGGAACCCGGCCGAGACGCGCACCATATCGGCCTGGAAGCAGGACGTCACCGTCTGCGGCGACCGCGTGAAGGCCGCCCGGGAGACGTTCTCCGCCACCGCCCCCGGCGTGCAGAACATCGACGTCGCCACCGACAACACCCCCACCGGCGCCCAGGACAAGATCGCCGCCACCGTCACCGCCAACCCGGGCGTCAAGAACTGGGTGGTCTGGGGCTGCAACGACGAGAACGTCCAGGGCGGCGTGACCGCGCTGGAGAACGCCGGCATCGGCGCCGACCGGGTCATCGGCGTCGGCCTGGGCGCCTACCTGGCCTGCAAGAACTGGAGCGGCACCAAGCCGTCGGGCATGAAGGCCGCGCTGTTCATCAACGGCAAGGACGTCGGCGCCCTCGCCGTCCAGACCATGTACGACAAGCTCAAGAACGGCAAGGAGTTCCCGAAGGAGGCCTTCGCCCCGACCACCATGGTCGACGCGGCCACCTGGAAGTCCTCCGGCGTCACCTGCAGCTGACACCCCGGAACCGGCCCGGCCCGCGGGGCGGGCGGGGGGGGGGGCGGGGCAGGGGGGGGCGGCGGGGGGGGGTGGGGGGCGCCGGGGGGTGGGCGGAGGGCGCGTCGGAGATGGGGATGACATCGGCGCGGGTGCCGTCCCGGCGGCTCATCGGCTGCTCCTG
>NZ_JBSGXP010000268.1:0-4408 GCF_053610105.1 Kitasatospora sp. NPDC054939
ATGTACGTCTTCTCCGACCGGCCCTAGCTGGGGGGGCGCGGCGCCGCGCCCCCGCCCCCCCCCCCCCGCCCGCGTCCGGCCCCCGAGGTCAGGGGAGCCGGGCGTCCGGCTCCGCCCCGTCCGCCGACCGGCAGAGCGCCTCCGCCAGCCCGGAACGGCCGTCGATCCCCAACTTCCCGTAGGTGTTGGTGAGATGGACCTCCACGGTGCGCAGCCCGACGAACAGGTGCTGGGCGATCTCGCGGTTGGTCATCCCGCCGGCCGCCAGCCCGGCGACCCGGAGCTCGGTGGGTGTCAGCGCGTCCACGCCCCGGAACACCCGGGTGCGCGGCCGGTCCCCGGCCTGGCGCAGTTCGGCGAGGGCCTGGTCGGCGACGACCTCGGCGCCGAGCCGGTGCGCGATCTCGGCGGCCCGCCGCAGGTGGGGGCGGGCCTCGGCGGTCCGGCCGGCCCGGCGCAGCCGGGAGCCGAGGTCGGCCAGCGCCTGAGCCAGGCTGTACCGGGCGGGGGTGTCGGCCAGCAGCTCGACGGCCTCCTCCAGGAGGGCCACCCCGGCCGGCCCGTCGGTGATGGCGCCGAGCGCGCGCAGGGTGACGCCGACCGTCCCGGGCACCCCCCAGCGGCGGGCCAGCCGGAGCTCCTCCTCGGCCAGCGCCCGGGCGCCCTCGGGTTCGCCGAGAGCGGCGCGGACCAGCGCGGCCTCCGAGCGCCAGGGCAGCACGCCGGGGGTGAAGACGCTGCGGGCCGAGGCCCGGCGACCGCACAGCAGGAAGTCGGCCAGGGCGTCGCGCAGCCGGCCCTGGGCGACCCGCAGGCGACCGCGCACCAGCAGCACCCAGTCGTTGATCCAGTGGCCGTTGAGGTCGCTGCCGAGTCCGCCGCGTTCGAGGAGTTCGGCCGCGTACTCGGCCTTGCCCTGCTTGATCAGCGCGTCCATCAGGGTGGTGAGCGGGGCGGCGCAGTGACTGTGCCGCAGGTCGACGCCGGTCTCCTCCAGCGCCTCGATGGCGGCCGCCGCGTCCGCCCGGCAGTCCAGCACCCGGCCCATCCGGCAGTGCACTCCGGCCCGGACGCTGCTGGCCAGCGCGTAGGCGAAGGCGGAGCCCCGGCTCCGGGCCTCCTCCACCGCCGTGTCGGTGTACATCAGCGCCAGTTCGTCCTGACCGGTCGAGCCGAGCGCCAGGATGGCGCCGCTGTACACCGCGGACTCGTCGTCGGCCGGGCTGAGCCCCTGTTCCAGGGCCTGCCGGGCGTAGCCGGCGGCCTCCTCGGGCCGCTCCCCGGCCATCGCCTCGCGAAGGCTCAGCAGGGCGGCGAGCGGGCGGCGGACGGCGGTACCGGCGGCCTCGTCGAGGGTGAGTTCGCGCAGGCGCGGCAGCACGGAGGTGGCGGAGGCCGCCTGGCTGAGGCTGCCGTGGATGAAGTCGACCTCCAGCCGCAGGGCGTTGGCCGTGTCCTGCCCGCGCAGCGCGGCGCTGGTACGGGCGAGCACCGCGAGGCCCTCGGGGTAGCGGTCCAGCGCGAACAGGGCGCCGGAGAGCCGCCGGGCGGCGGCGGTGCGCTCCACCGGGTCGCGGGAGAGCTCCAGTCCGCGTTCCAGGTGGCCGACGGCGGCGGGGACGTTGGACGCGAGCTCGGCCTCGCCGAGGCTGATCAGCAGGGTGGCGCGCAGCGCGTCCCCGAGGGGTTCGCGCAGGGCGCGGCGCAGCGGGGCGACCGCGGCCTCGGGGCGGCCCAGCCGGACGGCCTCGGCGGCGGCCCGCCGCAGCACCTCGGAGGTGCCGGGCCCGCCGAGCGGGCTGCGCAGGAGGTGTCCGGCGACCTCGTCGAGCGGGGAGTCCCGGGTGAGCAGCACCCGGGCGGCGCGGGCGTGCAGTTCCTGGCGGCGGCTGGGCAGCACCTCGCCGAGCACGGCGGCGGCCACGGCAGGGCACGCGAAGCCGGCGCCGTCCTCGCCGCGGGCCGTCACGCCGGAGCGGGTCAGGGCGTGGACGGCGTCCTCGGCCTGCGGCTCCGTCACCCCGGCCACGGCGGCGAGCAGGTCGACCGGGGGGTGCGCGCCGAGGACGGCGAGGGCCTGGGCGACCGCCAGGGCGGCGGGGCCGGCGACGGTGAGCAGGCCCTGCACGGCGCGGCCGACCTCGGCGGGAAGGTGGTCGAGCAGCCGGTCGGGATGCAGGTCGGCGTGCGGGTCGGTGTCGTCGGCCGGCCCCGGGGCGGCGGCCACCGAGCGCAGCAGGGCGTGCAGCAGGTACGGGTTGCCGCCGGTGGCGCGGTGGCAGGCGGTGGCGAGCCGGGTGCCGGCCTCCTCGCCGAGGGCCTGTCGGGTGATGACCGCCACCGCCGCGCCGTCCAGCGGCGGCAGGGCCAGGTGCCGGCGGAACAGCGGCAGGACGGCGCCGAGCGCCTCGGCGTCGGCGGGCCCGGAGGTCGGTCCGAGCGTGGCCAGGACGACCAGCGGCAGACCGCCGGCGCGCCGCAGCAGGTAGTGCAGCCAGCGCAGTGACGGGGTGTCGGCCCACTGCAGGTCGTCGAGGACCAGGACCAGCCGTCCGCGCGCGGCGAGCCGGACGACCAGCCAGTACAGGCCGTTCAGCACGTCCTCGTCGGTGCGGTCGGCATCGCCGCGGGCGGCCCGGACGGCGGGCGGCAGCAACAGGGTGGCGGCGGCGCCGGCGTGCCCGGCGAGCAGCCCGTCCGGGCCGCCGACCGGCTCCTGCGCGATCAGGCGCTCGAAGAGCTGGCGGACCAGGCCGAACGCGAAGCCGTGCTCGGGCACCGCGCCCGAGGCGGTGAGCACCAGGTCGTCGGGGCGGCGCACGTGCTCCACGGCGGCGCGCAGCAGGGCGCTCTTCCCGGCGCCGGCGGCGCCCTCCACGAGCACGGCGGTGCCGCCCGACGCGGTGGCGGTGGCGGTGGCGGTGACCGGGACGGCATCGGCGGGCGCGTCCGCGCCGGGAGCGGTGTCGGGATCGCTGCCGGGGGCGGTGCCTGCGGCGGGTTCCCGGCCGGGCGGGGCGGGGCTCAGAACCCCGACCAGGGCCGCCAGCTCCCGTTCGCGTCCGATCAGCACGGGCGCCGCCCGGGCATGCGGACGGCGGGGGCGGCGGGCCGGCGGCAGGGGCTGCTGCCGTAGCATGACCGGCGGAAACGGGGATTGCGGTGCCCGTCGGACCGGCGGGCGGCGGACCCGCGGGTGCGGGCCGCGTCGGCGGACGACGGGGCGGTGTGCGCGTGCAAGGGTCGCTCGATGGGCTCGGGGGCGGGACGGAGGTCCGTGCCCCCGGTCGCCGACGGGGCGTCCGGGGCGGCGGACGCTGGGCCGCTAGGCCGTGTCCGGCAAGATCGGCCGGACAGGGCCCAGTCTCCGGGGCCGGTGTCATGAATCGGTAATGGCGCGGTAATCGGGTCTGCGGAGGCCCGCCGGGCGCCGTTCCGTGCCCGGTGCCGTCCGGGGGTCGGCGGCCTCGGGACCGGCCCGGACGGTTGTCACCGCCCGGCACACCACCACGGCCGGGCGGCACGACGGGGAGCAGCGGGGAGTAGGACGTACGTGGAGATGCTGCGGATCTCGGTGCTGGGGCCGCTCCGCGCCCGACGGGGCGGGCGCGAGCTGGACCTCGGTCCGCCGAAGCAGCGCGCCGTGCTGGCCGCGCTGGCGCTGGGGCACGGCCGGGTCGTCCCGGTCGCGGAACTGGAGCAGGCCGTCTGGGGCGCGCGGCCGCCGGCCACCGCGGCGGTCGCGGTGCGCAGCCACCTGTCCCGGCTGCGCGCGGTGATCGAGCCCCGGCCGCGCAGCCCCCGCACGCTGCTGTCCGCCCCCGGTGGGTACCTGCTGCGGCTGGAGCCGGACGCCCTGGACGCCGACCGCGCCGAACGGCTGGCCGCGGAGGCAGCCCGGGCCGCTGCGGCGGGCGACCGCACCGGGGCGGTGCGGCTGCTCGGTTCGGCGCTCGCGCTGTGGGAGGGCGTCCCGCTCACCGGCGTACCCGGCGACCTGGCCGACCGCCGCCGCGACCTGTTCGAGGAACGCCGCCTGACGCTCCGTCAGGACCGGCTGACCCTGGAACTGGAGCTCGGCGGGCACGCCCGGCTGGCCGCCGAGCTGACCGCGCTCGCCGACGAGCACCCGCTGCGGGAGGGCCTGCGGGCGCTGCAGATGGTGGCGCTGTACCGGTGCGGGCAGCAGGCCGCGGCCCTCGCCGGGTACGAGCGCTGCCGCCGGCTGCTCGCCGAGGAGCTGGGCGTGGACCCGGGGCCGGAGCTGGCGGACCTGCACGGGCGCATCCTGCGCTCCGACCCCTCGCTCGCCGCGCCGCCGAGCGCCGACGCCACGGCGTACCCAAAGGCTTCTCCCGCCGGGTCGGCGGGGGAAGCCCCCGGCTGGCTGCCGCCCGCGCAACTACCC
>NZ_JBSGXP010000269.1:0-4298 GCF_053610105.1 Kitasatospora sp. NPDC054939
GTACTGGGTGCGCGAGGGCTTCGCCTTCGACACCGCCGCCGGCCCGGACCGGCGTCCGGTCGACGACCTGACCGCCCCGCGCTCCGGCATCTCCTGCGCCTGCTGAGCGTTCGCCCGCCGCGGCCCGCCCCCGTCCTGGCCCCCCGTTCGGGCGCCCGGGCGGGGGTCAGGCCGTGGCGGCGGCCGGCTCCGGCACGGTGAAGACCTCGCCGGCGGCCGGGACGCCGGCGCCGCGCCAGGTGAAGGGCAGGCCGCGGGCGCTGCGCGGGTCGGGGCCGTCCATGAGCTGGAAGTGCACGTGCGGCTCGGTGGAGTTGCCCGAGTTCCCGCAGTCCCCGAGCAGCTGGCCGGTCGTGACGCGGTCGCCCACCCGCACGACGGCCGAACCGCGGCGTACGTGGGCGTACAGCGCGTGGGTGCCGCCGCCGAGGTCGAGCACGACGTGGTTGCCGATGATCCGGCCGGGGCCGCCGAGCATCCGGGCCAGCGATTCGACGACGAAGTACGCCAGCGCCGGGTAGGAGTTGCGGCTGCGGTGGTCCCGGTGGCGGTCGGCGACCCGGACCACGGTGGCGTCGGCGACGGCGAGCAGGGGTGCGCCGAAGGCCGGGAAGTCGCCGTTGGAGCGGCTGGGCGGCCACCAGCCGAAGGCGGGGCGGGGCCGGTCCTCCGGTTCGGCGACCAGGTCGACGGCGAAGGTCTGGGCGAGGGTGTGGGTGCCGTGGCTCGGCACCCTGTCGGCGGGGCTGTTGAGCGCCGACCATCGGCCGGCGACTGGCGGCGCCACCTCGATCGGCTCCGGCACGGACCGGGGCGCCGACTGCCGTCCGGCGAACCACTGCAGCAGGAGGCCCGCGCCGAGCGGGATCCAGCCCCACAGCACGGAGAAGTCCAGGACGAGGTCGGCGACGAGCTGCGCGAAGAAGAGGATCAGGCAGCAGCGGGCCAGGGCGGCGGTCAGGACGGGCACGGCGGGCACGGCGGCCTCCGGTTCGGGCGGGTGGACGGGCGGATGGCGGGTGGCGGGCGTCGCGGGCGCGGTTGTGCCGGCGCCGGGCGTGCGGGCGGCGGGTGGGGCGGAGCGCGGGCGTACCCGTGGCTGGGCGGTGGGCGGTGGGCGCAGGGCGTGCGGGGCTTGGGCCGCAGCGGCGGGCGGGCGTTCAGCGCCGGGCCGCGGCGAGGGCGACCAGCAGCGGGACGACCCGGCCTGCCGGCACCTCGTAGCGGCCCCGGCCGAGCGCCTGCAGCCAGCCGGCGGAGGCGAGCTGCCGCAGGTGGTGGTAGAGCTGGCCGGTGGTGCCGAGGGCGTCGAGTTCGGCGAGTTCGGTGACGGTGCGGCGCCCGGCGAGGACCTCCCGGAGCAGCCGGGCGCGCAGCGGGTGGCCGAGTGCCGCGAAGGCGTCGACGGCCTCGGTCCAGTCCGTGTCGAGCAGCGCCTCGGTCGGCAGCGCGTACTGCCATTCGTAGCGCTGCCCGGTGGGCAGGGCGACCGCGCCGGTGAACAGCACGCCGCCCCGGTCGGCACCGCCGTCGGCGAGCTGACGTTTCAGACCCTCCAGGGCCCAGAAGTCGTCCTCCTCGGGCTCCTCGGCAGGTCGGTGCGCGACCCGCTCCCGCTCGGCTTCCTCCAGTGCCGCCAGGCGGCGCTCCAGGTCGGCTACCCGCTCTTCGAGGCTCATGTTCGAAGATTACGTAATTACGTAATCCTTGGTCAAGCGTGACGGGGTCGGTCCGGGCGGGCGGTCCGGGCGGGCGGTCCGGGCGGGCGCGGGGGTCGGGTGGGCAGGGGGCAGCGCGGGGCGGATCGCCGCGGCGGGGGTGGGGCGGGCGGGCGGGTGAGGTGGAGCAGGCGCAGCCGTGGCGCAGGGCAGCGCGGGGCGGATCGCCGCGGCGGGGCTCGGCGGTCGACCGGCCCGCAACCGCATCGCGGGTGGTCAGGGCCGCGCGCCGCAAGTGATCAAATACGGGCGCTTCAAACCCGATAACGGCGAATGTTCACCCTATCGGGTACAGACAGCACTGCGGAGCACCGCCATCCGGGCCGCCCCACCTACCGTTGATCAGCAAGCACCGAGGGGCCGCACGGGCGGTAATCCCCCTGCTTGTCCTACCAAGTGACGATCCGTCATGGCGTGCTGCCCGCACCGGCGTGCAGTCCTTCACCGAGGGAGGCCCTTCCGTGTCCGTCGACACCAGACCGTCGAGCAGCATCCGGACCCCGGCGGTCCGGCCATGAGCCGGACCGCCCTGGACCGGATCCTCGGCGGTCCCAGCGGCCTGGGGACGGCCGGCCTGCACTTCGCCCCGCCCGGCGGCGCGCCGCAGGCGACCGCCCCGAGCGGCTCCGCGCCGCAGTCGGGCGACCCGATCCCCGGCCTGTACCACCACCCGATCCCCGAGCCGGACCCGGTGCGCGTCGCGGAGGTCGGCCGGCGGATCAAGGAATGGGCGGTCGACGAGGTCCAGCTCTACCCGCCGGAGTGGGAGGACCAGTTCGACGGCTTCTCGCTCGGCCGCTACATGGTCGGCTGCCACCCCGACGCCCCGGACGTCGACCACCTGATGGTCGCCACCCGGCTGATGGCCGCCGAGAACGTGGTCGACGACTGCTACTGCGAGGACCACGGCGGCTCGCCGGTCGGCCTCGGCAGCCGGCTGCTGCTGGCGCACACCGCCCTCGACCCGCTGCACACCGCCGCCGAGTACGCGCCGGCCTGGGCCGAGTCGCTCCGATCGGACGCGCCCCGGCGGGCCTACCACTCGGCGATGGAGTACTTCACCCGGGCGGCCACGCCCGCGCAGGCCGACCGGTTCCGGCACGACATGGCGCGGCTGCACCTCGGGTACCTGGCCGAGGCCGCCTGGGCGGAGACCGACCACGTCCCCGAGGTGTGGGAGTACCTGGCGATGCGCCAGTTCAACAACTTCCGCCCCTGCCCGACCATCACCGACACCGTCGGCGGCTACGAGCTGCCCGCCGACCTGCACGCCCTGCCCGCCCTGCAGCGCGTCATCGCGCTCGCCTCCAATGCCACCACGATCGTCAACGACCTGTACTCGTACACCAAGGAACTCGCCAGTCCCGGCCGCCACCTGAACCTGCCGGTGGTGATCGCCGAACAGGAGGGCGGCACCCGGCGCGACGGCTACCTCAAGGCGGTCGAGGTCCACAACGACCTCATGCACGCCTTCGAGGCCGAGGCCGCCGCCCTGGCCGCCTCCTGCCCCGCCCCGTCCCTGGTGCGCTTCCTGCGCGGCGTCGCCGTCTGGGTCGACGGCAACCACAACTGGCACCAGACCAACACCTACCGCTACAGCCTGCCCGACTTCTGGTAATCGAGGAGCTACCGCAATGACCACCACCGACCTGCCCGCCACCGCCACCGTGCCCGGCCCTGCAACCCCCTACCAGAACGACATCGCCCGTTACTGGAACCACGAGGCCCGCCCCGTCAACCTCCGCCTCGGGGACGTCGACGGCCTCTACCACCACCACTACGGCATCGGGGACGTCGACCACGCCTCGCTGGGCGACCCGGCCGACAGCGAGCGCGAGAAGAAGGTCATCGCCGAGCTGCACCGGCTGGAGTCCGCCCAGGCCGACGTCCTGCTCGACCACCTCGGCGACGTCCGCCCCGGCGACACCCTGGTGGACGCCGGCTGCGGCCGCGGCGGCTCCATGGTCATGGCCCACCAGCGCTTCGGCTGCCGGGTGGAGGGCGTCACCCTCTCCACCACCCAGGCCGACTTCGCCAACCAGCGCGTCCGCGAGCTCGGCATCGCCGACTCCGTCCGCTCGCAGGTCTGCAACATGCTCGATCTGCCGTTCGGCACCGGCGAGGCCGCCGGGTCCTGGAACAACGAGTCCAGCATGTACGTCGACCTGAACGACCTGTTCGCCGAGCACTCCCGGATCCTGCGGGTCGGCGGCCGGTACGTCACCATCACCGGCTGCTGGAACCCGGTCTACGGCCAGCCCTCGAAGTGGGTCTCGCAGATCAACGCGCACTTCGAGTGCAACATCCACTCCCGCCGCGAGTACCTGCGGGCGATGGCCGACAACCGCCTCGTGCCGCAGGCCGTCATCGACCTGACGCCGGCCACCCTCCCCTACTGGGAGCTGCGCGCCACCTCCTCCCTCGTCACCGGCATCGAGGAGGCGTTCATCTCCTCCTACAAGGACGGCTCGTTCCAGTACGTCCTGATCGCCGCGGACCGGGTCTGACCTTCCGAGGAACGGGCCTGACGGTCCGTCGGCGCGGGGGGGGGGGGGGGGCGGCGCGCCGCCCCCCCCCCCC
>NZ_JBSGXP010000270.1:0-4287 GCF_053610105.1 Kitasatospora sp. NPDC054939
GGATTGCAGATAGCACACAAAAAAATGCAGCTCTCATGTGGAACACCGGGTTGAAGGATAAGAACGGAAAGATGATTTATGACAATGATTTCATTTTGGATCATAACACTGATACGAAGTTCGTAGTTAAGTATGACAACAAGCAAGCTGGTTTTTATCTTGATATAGGTCTTGGAAATGGTAGTGGTGCTTTTATGGCAGGCGATCTTGAAATCATCGGTGATGTTTACCGAAATACTGAGTTATTGGAGGATGCGGAGAATGTATAAAAAAGCTGTGACGTCAGTCAAAGCCGGAACCCTAAAAGAAGCGTGTGAAAGGATACAAGCGGCGCATGATCTAGGATTCGTGGTAGAGGTTTTTCAATTTGAGAAGGCGAAACCGGATGGGGTTTTCACCCCTAACTTGTTTATGATTGATCTGTTTCTACCTGTGAAGGAGGGCGCGGAGTGAAATTTGCATTT
Organism: Kitasatospora sp. NPDC054939; assembly: GCF_053610105.1. Taxonomy (NCBI): domain Bacteria; kingdom Bacillati; phylum Actinomycetota; class Actinomycetes; order Kitasatosporales; family Streptomycetaceae; genus Kitasatospora; species Kitasatospora sp. NPDC054939. Next base: position 465 of record NZ_JBSGXP010000270.1, read on the forward strand.
AGAGTATTGATGCTTCTCATAATGTCGGGCGTTGCTGATTCCATAGGAATAATTCTGGCGTATTATTTCGACAATCAGAGTTTGAGATTAAATTGTGTGTCAGTTACCGCGGCGATCAGTGGGTACTTGGTTCGTGGATGGTGGCCGCCGGAAGAGAAGGAGGGCGCGGAATGCCAAAAGTGAACGGAACATTAATCGGATACTATTGCGATGACTGCGAGGAATGGTTGTTTTTAGAAAGGCCTGCCTGTACGTCTGAAATCTATTGCCCTTTTTGCAGGGATCAGACTCTTGCGATTGATTCTGACGATTTAAGTTTACTGGAAGAAATAATGAAGGAGGACGCAAAATGAAAAAGATTATTTTCGCTTTAGTTGCTGTCATTACATTGGGGGTTATGGTACTTCCGGAAAGTGCTTCGGCGGCATGGTCAGGCTGGCAGAATAGAAACGGCCATTCAATAAGAGTTTGGACGGATGCCACGACTTACAGTCCGAGTGCGTCAACAATCGACTACAAGGCAGAAAAGAAAGGCTCAAAACGCCTGTATTACAAAGCCATCTTGTATAAGTGGTCAGATAAAGGACTGATACACACAGGGCGAGTCGGCTCAGGATCGTTTACCGGATCAACGCCTGTAAAAAGCTTTAGTGTTCCGTCTGTCCGGCGTGAGTATGGAACAGGAACATATCTGATCAAATACAATCTATACAGCAAGTCAAACTGGACTGGATATGTCGGCAGCGTGAACAGCAATCGTTTTTATATAGTAGCGAAAATATAGGAGGGCGCGGAGCAACAACCTCAAGCCTTTAAGGGGGTGGTCAAAATGTGATACCAGGACAGCTAACGCATTTTATATTTTGAAAATTCAATAAATTTAAAATGGAGAGTGATAAAAGGTGTTTATCAATCAAAATAGAATAGTGGGAGCCTCAAAAAAGGGTAAGGGGGCAGAGAAGGCGAGCTTTGGCGGGCCTGACCTTCTCTACCTAGTACCCCGCAAAGTAGCGGAGTGCCGTAAGTATAACATGCTGCGGTTTTGTTTTTCAATGCTACTTGTGCTATCCCTTGTGACAATCGGGTTAAACAGTGCTATGGCAGCGGATCAGTACCGGAATTTTGAGGAATTGCAGGCTAATGAAGATCCCGTGAATTACAACATATTCACGCGAGAGCTTGGAACGTCTGTCCTAATCTTTGCGCCTCACGGCGGCGGGATTGAGGGTGGAACAAGTGAGCTTGCCAGGGAGCTAAGTAAATCTTATTCCACGTATCTATTTGAAGGTTTGAAGGCATCAGGAAATACATCTTTGCATATCACTAGCACGAATTTTGATGAGCCTCAAGCCCTTGAACTATTAAGCCAGCATGATTTCACGTTGTCGCTACATGGCTATGCTTCAGATGAAAAGCATATTTTAGTAGGTGGGACGGATCAGGAAAATGCAGGGAAACTCACGGAAACCTTGAATGCTGCGGGCTTCTCAGCTGAGTTATTGCCGGAGGGTGCAGCCTTATCCGGTACAGATCCGGCGAATGTCGCAAATAAGAATAGAACCGGAATGAGTATCCAGCTAGAAATAAGCACCGGACAGCGGCGGGCCATGTTCGATACGTTTTCACTAAATGGCCGTGAAGTCTCCAAAAATGAAACGTTCTACCGGTTTACGGATCTCCTTTCCGACTTTGTTAATGCGAACGTAAGCAGAAAGGCGGGTGCTTAATATGGGCGCTGTTGAAAGCTTACAACCGATGTATTATTTCATTAACTTTGACGAATGGGGTATAAATCCGAACTGTGAGAACGCGGAAGCAACAACACAAGGCTTTAACGATGCTATCCAGCACGCGGCCAAGAATGGATATTACGGCGTTTATATTCCTGGTGGCCGTTTCCTGATTGATCCCGTTAGTAAGTTCGGGAGCTTGCCGGAATACGGCGGCGGGGTTCGCGGAGCTTCAAACCTGAAAATAAAAATGTCAAAAACAGCACGCTTTTACGCTATGCCGAATAGTGCCACAGGATACTCTATTTTCTACTTTGAGCTGCTTGAAAATGTGGAGCTGGAAGGCGGCTTCTTTATGGGAGACAGAGACGATCATGATTATGTCTATGTAGAAGGCAAGAAAACGCACGAATGGGGCTATTGCATCCATATAAGAGGGTGTAAGAACGTTACTATCGAAAAAGCCACATGCACCCACGCTACAGGCGATAATATTTGGGTAGCTGCTAAAGGTATGATGAACTGGAATAGTGATTACACGCCTTCCAGCAGCATCACAATAAGGAAATGCGTTTTAGAGAGAGCGAGAAGAAACAATTTTGCTACAAACGGATGCGAGGGCCTTGTATTTGAAGATAATGACGTAAATTATGCCGGCGGCGACACAATAGGGCCGCAGCTGGGTATTGATCTAGAGGGATTCGGAGAAGGCGGCCTGAAATATGATCATCCTTACAAAATCATTATCAAGAAAAACCGATTCAGAGAGAACGGACGTGGAGCTATTCGGGCATTTACAGCAGGGGAAGTCATTATTGATAGTAATTTTGCTGATAATGACATTTCATACGGGTACGGCACAGACGTAAGCATCACAAACAATAAAATCATTCGCCAGCCTGGTCAATCATCCTGGGCGCACGGTATCGACTCTATAGGCGTATCCAGCACGGAAACAGGGAATAGGGCCAATATATCAGGAAATACAGTCATAGGCTTTGAAAACGGCATTACTGCCAGGGGGAAAGGCGTTAAGGTTAACGATAATACTGTTGAGGGCTGCACCTCACAAGGTATATACGTGTATTTGTGTGAAATGGCCCTAGTAACAGATAACCGTATCAATGGTGATTGTGTTCATATCAGGGTGCATTTATCAAAGTATGTCAAGGTAAGCGACAATGATACAGAAGGCTCTACACAGGATTACTCAATTGTTTTGGATGCTGCTATAGATACGGTGGTCACAGATAACAAAATTAAAGGTTTCGGCGGTATTCGTTGTGGTGTAACAGTAGATGCTGAGGTTTCCGATAATATTATTGATCTAACTGGAACCGGACGCGGTATCATGTGGAAAGCCCATTCAGAAGTTGACGTGATCGGAAACACAATTAAAAACGCTAGAACATACGCAATAGACGGAACAGCAGACAGCCGATATATAAACACCGTAGAAGATAACCGTATAAAGAATTGCATTGGCAGGACAGCGATTTTGCTTACTGGCGGAAGAAAACACAGCGTAATAAACAACAAAATACGCTTTAAGCGCAATGAAAATGGCGGTTATGGCGTGCTGCTTCAAAACACTGACGGTGTAACAGTAATAAGAAACGACATTGACAGTATGAACGAATTCACTGTAACGCCTGTTTCTTCTTCAGCTGCCACAAACACAACGATAGTACACAACACGATTAGGGGTGAAATTTGGAAGAGTCAAACTGACGATGTTAGAGACAATATTAATTTAGCTGTTTAAAAGATCGAGAATATTTTTTAGAAACGAAGTCTCCTTTCGGGGGTAAAAAATATTTTTTATGCATCATTTGTCTCCTTAAAGCATACTATTTATTAAACAACACGAAAGGCGGGAAACAAAATGAAAATAAAAACTGTTCGAAAGTGGTCAGAAGAGCCAAAAGAGGATAAAGGAAACAATGTACTCGCTCTCTTGCTGGCGGCCCTCATGCTTGGCTGTTATATCTATATCGGGCATTTGATCACTTTACTCTAGAAAGGGGACTGTTTCATATGTGGGGCGTTCATCAAAGACTGGCGGAGCTTTGGAACATTCAAAGTAATCATAG
>NZ_JBSGXP010000271.1:0-4279 GCF_053610105.1 Kitasatospora sp. NPDC054939
TTGGGGTGGTGTTGTCGTTGGGGGTTTTCGCCGTGGTGGGTGGGGTTTTGGGTGGGTGTTCCCCGGCGGTGGGGTTTGGGGGCGCGGGGCGGGGGGGGGGGGGGGGGGGGCCGCCGCGCGCCCGGCAAGATCGGCCGGACGGCCTAGGCCCAATGCCGGTGACTTTGCGGTCTTCCACGGCCTTCTGGCCGAAGCGTCGCCGCAGGTCAGATGCTCGCGATCGCGGTTAAGTCAATGGCATTGGGCCTAGGCCGCCGTCGCCGTCCGCGACGTGACCAGGCGAACGAGGCCGTCGACCGTGCGGAAGTTGTCGAAGTCCATGTCCGCCGGGCCGAGGGTCAGGCCGAACTCCTTCTCCACGAAGAGCGCGAGCTGCATCGCGAAGAGGGAGTTGACGTAGCCGAGGGCGAAGAAGTCGTCGCTGTCGGCGAGCGGCTGGCCGGCCAGCTGCGGGGCGAGGAACTCGCGGATCCGGGCGCGGGCGTCGTCGATCGTCATGTCCGGTTTCTCCTAAGGTGGTTCGGGATTTAGTAGGTGTAGAAGCCCTGGCCGGTCTTCCGGCCCAGCAGGCCGGCGTCGACCATCTTCTGGAGCAGCGGCGCCGGGCGGTACTTGCTGTCCTTGTAGCTCTCGTACATGACCGTGATCGAGTTCAGGATCGTGTCGAGGCCGATCAGGTCGCCGGTCTCCAGCGGGCCCATCTTGTGGCCGAAGCAGCCGCGGAACATCTTGTCGACGTCCTCGGCCGAGGCGATCTGGTCCTGGACGCAGAAGATGGCCTCGTTGATGGTCACCATGAGCACCCGGTTCGTGATGAAGCCGGGGGCGTCCTGGACGACGATGCCCTCCTTGCCCATCTCCGCCAGCAGGCCGAGCGCGCTGTTCAGCGTCTCCTCGCTGGTGAAATGGCCGCTGACCACCTCGACGGTGTCCATCATCGGGACGGGGTTCATGAAGTGCAGCCCGAGGATCTCGGCCGGGCGCCCGGTGACCGAGCCGACCCGGGTGATCGGTACCGCCGAGGTGTTCACGCCGAAAATCACCCCCGGGCGGCAGATCGCGTCGATCTGCTCGTAGACCGAGCGCTTGACGTCCCAGTTCTCGGTGACGTTCTCGACCGCGAAGTCCGCGTCGGCCAGGGCGGTCAGCTCGGTGGCGGCGGTGATGCGGGCGAGGACGGTCGCGGGGTCCTCCTTCGGCGTCCGGCCGAGCAGCATCGGCTGGACCAGCAGGTCGCGGCCGATCTGGGCCAGCGCGCTGTCGAGTTGGGCCTGCGCGATGTCGACGAGGACGACCTCGAAGCCGGCCTCCGCGAAGGACTGGGCGACGCCGCGGCCGATCGTGCCCGCTCCGATCACGCCTATGGTACGGAAGCTCACGTGAGTTACCACCTTTGTGGGATAGGGGGTTGGGGCCGGCCCGGTCAGGCCCGGTCGTCCCGGGTATCCAGGTGCCAGGCGAGTTCCGCGATCGTGACGTAGCGGAACAGGTCGACCATCGAGACCCGGATGTCCATGACCTTCTGGATGCTCTGGGCGATCCGGAGCGCCGCCAGCGAGTCCACCCCGAGCGCGAACGAGGTGTCGTGCACGTTGAGTTCGGTGAGGCCCAGCTCGCGGGCCCAGATCCGGGCGAGGGTGCGTTCGGTGTCGCTGAACTCGCCGCTCTCGTTGCCGAAGAGCTTCGGTCCTTCGCCGCCGGACGACGCGGCCTCCGCCGCAGCCGACCCGCCGCCGGCGGCGGCGATGGCCTGCTGGATCGGCGCGGCCAGCACCAGCGGTGCGCGGCACAGCAGTTCGGCGATCCCGGAGGACGCGCCCAGCTTCGGGTAGTTGATCTCGCCGACGACCACCGGCGTGCGGGCCGCGCCGAGGATCTCCTCGAAGCTGTCGAGACCGTCCTCGACCGACACCGACCGGAAGAAGCCCTGGTCCTGCTGGACCCCGTGGTCGAACGCCATGCCGGTGTCCAGCCAGTCGCTCCAGTCGACCGTCACCGTCCACCGGCCGTGCGCGGCGCGCTGCTCGGCGAAGTGGTCCAGGTAGCTGTTGGCGGCTGTGTAGTCGCCCTGCCCGGCGGCGCCGAAGACCGCCACCGTGGAACCGAAGTTGACCATACACTCCGGCGGGTCGTCCAGGGTGACGAGGTCCAGCACGGTGGCACCGAGCACCTTCGGTTCCAGCGTGCGGCGGAAGGTCTCCGGGTCCTTGCGGAAGAGGAAGCCGTCCCCGGCGACACCGGCCGCGTGGACGACGCAGCCGATCCCGCCCAGCTCGGCGCGGACCCTGGCGACGACGCCCTCCATCGCGGCCAGGTCGGTGACGTCGGCGGCGTAGCCGCGCACCTCGGCGCCGTCGGCGACGAGTTCGCGCAGCGCCTCGATCTGCCGGCGAACCCTGGGGTCGGTGACCGCGTCCCACCGCTCGCACGGCGGCAGCTCGGTGCGGTTGACCAGCGCGAGCCGGGCACTCGGCACCGTACGGCTCAGGTGGCGGGCGACGGCCAGTCCGAGCCCGCCCAGGCCGCCGGTGATCAGGTACACCCCGTCCGGGCGCACCGGTGTGGCGCGCGGCTCCTCGCGGAGGTTCGCCGGGACGAGCTCCGCGACGTACCGCAGCCCGTCGCGCAGGGCGACGGCGGTCGGGGTGCGGGCGCCGAGCAGCTCGGCGCAGACCGCCTCGGGGCCGGAGTCCTCGGCGATGTCCAGGCAGAACACCTCGGTGTCCTCGTACTCCTGGCCGATCACCTTGGCGAGGCCGAAGAGCGTCGCGTGGACCGGGGCCGTCTCCGGCTCTGTGCCGGTGACCCGCGCCACTGAGGGCGCGACCACGCTGAACCCGGCCGGGGAGACACCGCGTTCGGCGAGGCCGCGGGCCAGGTGGAACAGACTGTGGACGCCGTGCACCAGCCGGTCCCGCAGGACGTCCAGGTCCTGCTGGACGCGGCCGTCGGCGGGGGCCGCGACGTGCACGACCTCGTCCGGGAGCTCCGCGCCGAGCGCGTCCAGCAGCCGCCCGAAGCCCTCGGGGGTGGGCGGGACCTCGTACCGGCCGGCGGAGAGTTTTCGCCACCCGGCCGCGAGCGCGGCCTCGGTCACCGCGATCCCGCGGGCGCGCAGCGCGGCGCCCAACTCGCTGCCGATGCCGCCCTGTTCTCCGACCAGCAGAACGCGGGCGGGCAGCGCGCGCCGCCCCTCCGGCGCCGGGGCCGGCACCCAGCGGAGGGTGTGGTGCCGGGAGTGCGGGCGCAGGCGGGCGACCGTGCGCTCGGCGTCGGTCACGCGCTTGACGGTGAAGCCGCGGATCTCGGCCGCGGTGGCGCCCGACTCGTCGCAGATCACCACGTCGACCTTGCGGAACTCGGCGTTGTGTGCGGCGCCGGGGTGCGGCTGGACGAAGCTCAGGCCGCGGGCGGGCAGCGGGCCGTGCAGGAGCAGCGAGTCGTAGCCGACCGGGAGGAAGAAGTCCCGGTCCCCTAGGGCGAGTCGGCGGTCCTCGGCGGTCTCCAGAGCGGCGAAGCCGCTGAAGCCGGTGGCCTGGTCGAGCAGCGTCGGGTGCAGGGGGTACTCCTGGCACTCGGCCCCGTACCGCTCGGGCAGGTCGAGCACGCCGAGGGCGGCGCGGACGCCGACGTGCACGGTCGGCAGGCTGCTGCGCCAGCGGTCGCCGAACTCCATCACCTTGTGCTCGGTCTGCCGCAGGGTGATGTCCACGCTCTCCAGCGAGCAGAGCGCACGCAGGCGGTCGAGGTCCTGCTGCGGCGCGGGTGCGGTGTGCGGCCGGACGCCGACCGTGCCCTGGACGTGCACCGTCCAGTGCTCGCCCGTCGGGTCGAGGCTGGCGACGATGAACTCGGCTGTCAGGGAGTCGAGTTCACGGACGGTCGTGTGTGCGGTGCGCGGGACGCCCTCCTGCACCAGCAGCGGGACCAGGAAGGTGACGTCGCGCAGCTCGGTGGCCGGCCGGCCGAAGTGCAGCGAGGCGGCGGCGCGGGCCATCTCCAGGTAGGTGGTCCCGGGGACGATGGCCTCTCCGAGCAGCTTGTGCTCGGAGAGCACCCAGTGCCGTTCCTGCGAGAACTCGGTCAGGAAGACGGACTGGCCCATCGTCCGGAGCAGGGCCCGGTCCAGCAGCGGGTGCGGGCCGGGGGCGTGCTCCACCACCGGGGCCTGCGGGGCCTGGGGTTCCAGCCAGTAGCGCTTGTGTTGGAAGGGGTAGGTGGGCAGGGGGATGCGGCGGCGCTGCTGGAGGGCGTAGTAGTTGGTCCAGTTGGGGGTGGT
>NZ_JBSGXP010000272.1:0-4142 GCF_053610105.1 Kitasatospora sp. NPDC054939
TCCGACAGGAGGCCGTCCACGCCCTCCCGGTCGGTGGTGTGGTCGTCCGCGAAACGACGGTCACCCGTCGCGTCCGGCACGTACTTCACACAGACAACGATCCTCAAGCTCACGGCCTGTCTCCTGTACTGGTCTCGTCCGGCGGCTGCGGCTGTGCAAGCAGGTGCGAACACGGCGCGCACCCGCTCCGGGCAGCGTGTTCCCGTGCCCGTCCGGAACTTCCTGGCAGCATACTCGCCAGTGGCTCAGTGGTGCTACTGGCCAGTAGCTTACGCTTCCGGGCCCGTGCGGACGCCCCGCCCGGCACCCGCGAACGGGCCCCCGACCACCGGAAAAGCCCCGGCCGGACGGGTTGCGGGACGGCCGCACAGCCGTCTGCGCCCATCCTGCCCCAGGCCGGGCCCGAGACCACCTGACAGAGCGGCACATCCGCTGTGAGATTCGCCGCGCGAGGGCGCGCGGACCGGCCGCACGCACCCCGTCCGGAGACCCCGGGACCGCGCCCTCCGGCTCGCCGGCTCAGACCGCCTCGCCCAGCGCCGCGATCACGTCCGCCCTGCGCGGCAGGCCCACCGCCCGCCGGACGACGGCGCCACCGGCGTCCAGCACCAGCACGGTCGGCGTCCGCAGGACCTCCAGCCGGCGGACCAGCTCCAGCTGCGCCTCGGCGTCCAGCTCCACGTGCGCCACGCCCTCGACCATCGCCGCCACCTCACCGAGCACCCGGCGGGTCGCCCGGCACGGCTGGCAGAATGCCGTCGAGAACTGCACCAGCGTCGCCCGCTCCCCCAGCGGCGCCCCCAGCTCCTCCGCCGACAGCCGCACCCCGCCGTCCCTGCCCCGCACCCGCAGCCTCCCGTCGCGCTTCGCCCGCAGCAGCCCGAAGGCGCTCGCCACCACGAGCACCACGAGGCACACCACCAACCCGGTCACCGCACCAGTGTGCGCCAGGGCCGGCGGCCTTCCGAAAGGAGGTCGACCGCCGGGTGCCGCCCCGCGTAGCATCACGGCGTGGACTCCGACCGCCCCGCACCGCCGCCGCTGATCGCCCGCCGCGTCGTCGACCGGGGCCGGGCGACCACCTCGCGCTGTCGCTGAGCCCGACCGGTCGCGCCCCTCCCGGCCGACCGCAGCACCGAGCACGGCAACCCGACCACCGGCCGCCTCCCGGGCGGCCACGCGAGCCCCCGGAGCGCCCATGCAGATCGACCCACGCGGCCCCCGTTTCGCCGCCGTCCTCACCAGCGCCGTCCTGGCCGCCGTCCTCGTGTCCGGCAGCGCCGCCCTGCTCGCCGCGCAGACCGCGGTGTTCGCCCTCGGCGCCGTCGGCGGGATGCGCCTCTCCCCGTACGCCTGGCTCTACCGCCGCCTGGTACGGCCCCGGCTCGCGCCACCGACGCAGACCGAGGACGAGCGGCCCCCGCGGTTCGCCCAGGGCGTCGGCCTGGTGTTCGGCGCGGTCGGCACGCTCGGCTTCATCACCGGGGTGACCTGGCTCGGCCTGCTCGCCACCGCCTTCGCACTCGCCGCGGCCTTCCTGAGCGCCGTCTTCGGCTACTGCCTGGGCTGCGAGATGTACCTGGTGATCCGCCGCGCCCAAGGCCGCCCCGACACCGCCGCGTGACAGGGGGCACTCGTTCGGGGGATCATCTCCCTTGTATCACCCGTGGCCGCCGCGGCGTGCCGCGCCTCCGGTCGGCCCGAGCACGGCGCGGGTACCGCCGGACTCGGGCAGCAGCCCGTGAGAAGTCAGGACTGACCGTGGCAGAGATCGTGTACCCCCCGGTGATCGGCGCCGCGCTGACCGTCTTCCGTGCGCTCGACGTGCGGATCAAGATCGTCGGCGCCGAGAACATCCCCGCCAAGGGCGGAGCGGTACTGGTGAGCAATCACATCAGCTACCTCGACTTCCTCTTCGCCGGTCTCGGCGCCTACCGCGGGGGCAAGCGCAAGACCCGCTTCATGGCGAAGGACGAGGTCTTCAAGCACGCCGTCTCCGGCCCGCTGATGCGCGGCATGAAGCACATCCCCGTCGACCGCGCCGACGGCCAGCCCGCCTACGAGACCGCCGTGCGCGCCTTGCGGGCCGGCGAGGTCGTCGGGGTGTTCCCCGAGGCGACGATCAGCCGCTCCTTCACGCTGAAGAAGTTCAAGACCGGCGCCGCCCGGATGGCCGCCGACTCCGGCGCCCCGCTGCTGCCCGTCGTGCTCTGGGGCACCCAGCAGCTGTGGACCAAGGGCCGCCCGAAGACCCTGACCAAGCGGCACGTCCCGGTGACCATCATGATCGGCGAGCCGATCGAGCTCACCGCCGCGGACAAGCCCGTCATGGTCACCCGCCGGCTGCGGGCCGCCATGACCGAGATGCTCGACCGCGCCCAGCGCGAGTACCCCGCCACGCCCAACGGCCCGGACGACAGCTGGTGGCTGCCCGCCCACCTCGGCGGCACCGCGCCCACCCTGGAGACCGCCGAGGCCGAGGACGAGGCGGAGGCCCTCGCCAAGGCCGAGCGCCGCGCCGCCGGCCAGTAGCAAAGCCGCCCTCCGGCACGGCCGGATGGCATACTCCGTTCCGTACTCCGAGTGACCGAGCGAGCGCGCGCCGTCGCGTGTCGCTCGGTCACGCGCGCTCCGATCTGACACAGTGGCAGCTTCCCCCGGGGGCCTCGTCCTGAAATCGGACCCACATCGGAGACGGAGTTGAGACGCGGATGACCGGCACACGGCACACGTCCGGACCGCACGGGACCGGGCCCCACCCGCCCGTACCGCAGCACCCGAGGTCGTCGGCGCCGCCGCGCGCACGGGTCATGGGCGCGCTCGTCGCCGGCGCCCTCGCGGCCGGCCCGCTGCTCGCCGGCTGCGGCGCCCAGCCCGGCGAGATCCCGTACAGCGCCATCCAGGGCAACTCGCCCACCCCGACGCCCAGTGCCACCCCGGCCGTCGCCGTCGCGGCCCCGTCCGCCGGACCGGCCGCCGCCCAGGCCGTGACGGCGCGCAACGGTCTCATCGCCGGGCGGGTCCTGCTCGACGCCGACAGCCGCTCCAGCGCCATCTTCACGGTCGCCCCCGACGGCAGCAGCGAGCAGCGCCTCACCGAACCGCCCGAGGGCGCGCGGGACGACCACCCCGACTGGTCGCCCGACGGCGGAACCCTCGTCTTCGACCGCACGCCCGACGGCAGCACGGCCACCCGGCTCTGGACGGTCTCCGCCGCCGGCCAGGGCGCCCGCCAGATCGGCGCCCTCTGCGAGACCGGCGCCATCGACTGCGCCAACGAGTCCGAGAGCAGCCCCGCCTTCTCCCCCGACGGGAAGATGCTCGCCTTCAGCCGCACCTGGGGCAGCATCGACGAGAGCAGCGGCAGCATCCAGTTCTCGGACCTCTACGTGATGGCCCCCGACGGCACCAACGCCCAGCGGCTGACCTTCCTGACCAACGACAAGCCGTACTCCGGCCGCATCGACAACCCCAGCTGGTCCCCGGACGGCACCCAACTCACCTTCGAGTACCGGACCAGCGGCACCGGCCAACCCGCCAACGGCCGCGCCGTCTTCGTCGTGAACGCCGACGGCACCGGCCTGCGCCAGCTCACCCCCTGGGACCTGCGCGCCGGCGAGCGGGCCGACTGGTCGCCGGACGGGACACAGATCGTGTTCACGACCTTCCCGGCCGGCGCGGACAACACCCCCGGCGGCGGCATCTACACAGTCCGCCCCGACGGGACCGCTATCGGCGCGCTCACCCCGTCCCCGTCCGACGCCTCCTACGGCCTCGCCTCGTACTCCCCCGACGGCAGGTCGATCGTCTTCGCCCAGGCCGCCGCCGACGGGACGGCCGAACTGTTCACCATGAACAGCGACGGCACCTCGCCGACCCGGCTCACCAACACCGCGGACAGCGGCGAGAGCCGGCCGAGCTGGGGCGCCGCTCCGCCGGCCCAGTAGCGGGCCGGTGCGAGGGCGAGCGGGGCGGGGAACCGGATGGGTTCCGCGCCCCGCTCCGCTGTTCTCTTCCCGGGCCCCGGTGGTGGCCGCCGCCATTCTTCCCGGAAACGCAGAAAACCCCCGATCCGTGACGGATCGGGGGTCTCCCACAATGATTGTTCGGCGGCGTCCTACTCTCCCACAGGGTCCCCCCTG
>NZ_JBSGXP010000273.1:0-4017 GCF_053610105.1 Kitasatospora sp. NPDC054939
ACGACAGGCCGGGCGCGGATGGCGCCCGGCCTGTCGTCGTCCCACAGTCCCCCCTCCCTCCCCGGGCCGTGCCCCGCCCGGCTGTGCCCCGGCGGGCCGGCGCAGCGCTGGGTGGGGTGGTGGTGCTGGAGCAGCCGGAGGGGCGCGTACATCCTCGATGATCCCGGGCAGCTGACCGCGCGGGCTCGACACTACGGCCGTGGCTACCGACCCGTGGCAGCCGCCGGCGCCCCTGATGAGGCTCGTTGAAACGGATCGTCAGACCCCTGGAGTCGCCCGTCAGCCAGCCGCATTTCGGGGCGGAGCTGTCCAGGGGGGCGAAGCCCATCGCGGAGCGACGCCGCAGGCGCCCTTGACCGCCGGAGCCGGCCCGAACCCTTCGGAGACGGGCGACTCCCCCTCGGGGTCCAGTCGAGATGCGCGCCAATGGGGCAAGGAGTTGATCTTGATGCGACTTCGCGCGTGGTCAGCACAATGAAACCGCATGGTTCTGCTGTGCGGACTTGAGGGGAGGGGACTGTCAGTGCCCGACGCGGACCAGGCCTGTCGCCAGGCTGTCTGCCTGGGTCATGACCCCAGAGCCTCCGTCACGGGAAGGCACTCGGCGAGCAGGTCGACGACGTCGTGCCAGGCTCGCTGTGCGTGCTGTGGGTGGTAGCCGACGCCGGGGACCGTGGGGTGGTCGACCGTCGGGTGGTGGAAGGCGTGCAAGGCGCCGCCGTAGACCGTGAGGCGCCAGTCGACGCCCGCGTCCTGCATCTCTGCGGTGAACGCGTTCCGTTGCGCGGGCGGCATGATCGGGTCTTCCGACCCGACCCCGGCCCACACCGGGCAGCGAATGTGCGCTGCCTCGCCCGGTCGGCCCGTGGTAGTTGCGTTGACTGTTCCGATCGCGCGCAGGTTGACGCCGTCGCGCCCGAGTTCCAGCGCGATGGCGCCCCCGGTGCCGTAGCCGATGGCGGCGATCCGGTCGGGGTCGGTCCGCGGTTCGGCGCGCAGCACGTCGAGCGCCGCGTGGCCGATCCCCCGCATCCGGCCGGGATCAGCGAGCAGCGGCAGGCAACGGGCCAGCATCTCCTCGGGGTCACCCAAATAGCGCCCGCCGTGAAGGTCGAAGGCCAGCGCTACATATCCCAGCTCGGCAAGAGCATCGGCCCGACGGCGCTCGACGTCACTGAGCCCCATGCCCTCTGGCCCGAGCAGCACCGCGGGCCGGCGGTCGACACCGGCCGGGACGGCAAGGTGCCCGATCATCGTCAGACCGTCGGCCTGGTACTCGACCGTGCGCGTCGTAATCGTCATGAGACTGGACCGTAGTGATTGTCGAGCTCGTTCGGGCCGGTGTTCACCGCTGGCAGAACAGCGCGCGTGCCCCTCTGAAATACCGGGGCCGGGCTCAGGGCTTCAAGATCATCCTGTTGCCCCTCTGGCGCATATCCCGGTCACCCCCCACTTCGTTGCAGCGTCAACCGTGTGGGGAAGTCGGATCGACCCTGGGGAAATCGCAGATCCTCATCACCCCGGCCGGACCGCCGCGAGCACCGGGTGATCCTGGCAGCCTTGCCGATCCCGCCCTCGGCCGCCAGCTCGGTGACGCGCTGCCAGCCGGGCTCGCCCAAGGGGCTGCCGTTCGTCGGTATCGGTGACGACGGTGGCGAGCGTCCAGTCGTCGGCCGCCGCGCGGCGGTCGCACCAGGTGGCGAACAGCTCGTCGGAGACCTGTCGGGCGCGGCGCAGACGTAGGCGATTGGGCCTCTTCAGGCCCGCCGTCCGCACCGCATCCTCCCCCGGCGGGGGGAGACGGTCCGCCGTAGCGAACGATGTGCGGCTGCTGCGCCCAGGGCCAGCATGGACGTCATGACGACAGCGACCGCTCCCCTTCCCGCCACCGCGCCTGCCTGGGCTCGCCGCGCCGCCCACGCCATCGCCCTCTGCGCACTCCCCTCCGGTCTGTGGCGTATCGCCATGGCATCCGGTGTCTATGTGGGCTACAGCGACCAGGTGCTGCGCGACGTCTTCGACATCCCCGGATGGGGCATCGCATACGTCGTCGGCCTCACCGTCCTCGCCGAATCAGCCGCTCTGTTCCCGCTACTGCTCGTCAGCGACCGCTGGCACCCGCTGCGCCCCCGGCCCCTCGCAAGGCTGGCCTGGACCGCCTCGGGCGTCCTGGTCCTTGGGGCGCTGTGGCAAGTCGTGGTCGCTTTCACCGTGGAAAGCCAGACGTACATGTCCAGCGACACGGCACTGACCGTCTGGTGGGTCGCCTTCGCCCCGCTGTTCGCCATCCCCGCCCTGATGACCGCAGTCACCTGGTCGTATGCGAAACGGCACCGGGCGTAGCGACAGGCATGATGGAGCTGCACCCGGACGATGCTGCATCTGGTGCAGCACGTCCGCTCTCGCTGCGCCGCACCGTTGCGCAGCGTGCTGTGCGGGACAACCTGCTCTTGCGTGCCGCGCCGTGCGGGACAACCTGCTGCGCATGAGCGCTCCCGGCCCTGCGCTGCACCCGCTGCGCGGAGCCCCTATCCCCCCCCGGGGCGGAAAGGGGAGGATCGCAGGGCTAGCATCCGGGCACGAGTTTCTCCCCGGGGGTAATCAGGCGGTGTCCGAGCCGATGCTGTTCGGCGGGCCGACCTGCGCGGTGTGCGGCACCGAGCTCGCGCCGAGCAAGGGCTCGGGACGGCCGAAGAAGTGCTGCTCCAAGGCGTGCTCGAAGAAGGCCGAGCGGGACCGGGAGACCGAGAAGGTCGAGCAGCTGAAAGCCGACCTCGAGGCGGCCCAAATCGCCCCGGGACGAAACCGCCCCCCTCGATGGCTGGCCGACGATCCGCTGGCGGCCGAGCTCCTCGCCCTGGGCGAGCAGCTGCTGCGGGCCGACCGGCTGCCACTGCTCCAGCTCGACCGCGCCACCCGGGACCACGACCCGGGCGGTGCACGCCAGGCCCTCGACGACGTCCTCCACTGCGCCCACTTCGTGATGCAGCGCCACCGCGAGCTGGTGGAGCAGCTGCACGCCGAGCACCCGGCCCTCGCGGCTGAGGCACAGCCCGCTGCCGGGCCGGGCGAATCGCCCTGGGGCGAAACCGGGACCTCGCTCGGGACCGCCTCCGGCGGTGGCCGCGGTCCGCAAGGAGTTCGGTCCGGACGAGGCCAAGTAGTCGATGTGGGCAGGCCGGGAACCCCCTTCGGACATCACTGGTACAGCGTGGGTATTGCAGCGAGCATGAGGCCGGCGGTGGCCGACCTGGTTGCCCACGCATCGAGGTCGAACTCGCGTTCCAGCTCCTGGCCGACGCCACGGTGGGCCTGCCGGACGCCCGCCCTACCCCGCAGTTTCACCTGCTGTTGCTTAGCAGCAGGAGGTCGAGGGGTGGGGTGTTGGGGCCGGGCTGGTAGGGCCCGGCGTACTGGTAGCCGAGCCTGCGGTAGAGGCGCTGTTCGGGCCGGTTGTTTCCGGGCATGGCGAGGAGGGATGCCCAGTCTGTGCCGAGTTCGGTGACGAGGGCGTGGTGGATGGTGCTGCCGATGCCGCGGCCCTGCCAGGAGGGCAGCACGGCGAGTTCGCACAGGCCTGCGAGGTGTTCCACGGTGGTGACCGGGTTGCTGATGCTGGCGAGGAGGTCGGGGCCGAGCCAGTAGGCGGGGGTGCAGCGGAAGCCGTAGCCGAAGCCGATCGGTGGCTGGTGGTCGGCGGGGTGGGCGGTGACCAGGGTGAAGTGGTCGTGGCGGGTGTGGCCGGTGATCTGGCGGCGCAGCGCGTCCGGGGTGAAGCCGTCGGCGGCGACGTCGGGGTGGTCGGCGTGGGCGGCGGTCCATATGGTGGTGAGGGTGTCGAGCAGTGTGGTGGTGGCTTCGGGGCCGTGCACCTGGAGGATGGGGTCGGTGTGGGGGGTCATGTCGTTCTCCTGGTGGCCGTTACTGACTTCGGCGCTTCGAGGTGATTGGCCTGTTTGTGTAGCTGACTGACGGTCTTTTGCGCGCTATTCCGTTGGTATGCGCTATGCGGATGGG
>NZ_JBSGXP010000274.1:0-3842 GCF_053610105.1 Kitasatospora sp. NPDC054939
GGAGCGGCCTCCGCGACCGGAGCGGCCGGGGCCGCCTCGGCGGCGGGCGCCGGGGCGGCGGCCGGGGCGCCGGAGCCGTCGTCGATGATCGCCAGCTCGGCGCCGACCTCGACGGTCTCGTCCTCGGCGACCTTGATCGAGGCGAGGATGCCCGAGGCCGGCGCGGGGATCTCGGTGTCGACCTTGTCGGTCGACACCTCCAGCAGGGGCTCGTCGACCTCCACGCGCTCACCCTCGGCCTTCAGCCAGCGGGTGACGGTGCCCTCGGAAACGCTCTCGCCCAGCGCGGGCAGTGTTACTGAGACCGCCATGGTTTCAGCGACTCCTATCAAGTCTTGCGTACAGGAACAGGGGGATTGCGGGCGTGATCAGTCGTGCGCGTGTAGCGGCTTGCCGGCCAGCGCCAGGTGCGCCTCGCCGAGGGCCTCGGACTGGGTCGGGTGGGCGTGGATGAGCTGCGCGACCTCGGCCGGCAGGGCCTCCCAGTTGTAGATCAGCTGGGCCTCGCCGACCTGCTCGCCCATGCGGGCGCCGACCATGTGGACGCCGACCACGGCGCCGTCCTTGACCTGGACCAGCTTGATCTCGCCGGCGGTCTTCAGGATCTTGCTCTTGCCGTTGCCGGCCAGGTTGTACTTGAGGGTGACGACCTTCTCCTTGCCGTACAGCTCGACGGCCTTGGCCTCGGAGATGCCGACGGAGGCCACCTCGGGGTTGGAGTAGGTCACGCGCGGGACGCCGTCGTAGTCGATCGGCACCGGCTTCAGGCCGGCCAGGCGCTCGGCGACCAGGATGCCCTCGGCGAAGCCGACGTGGGCGAGCTGGAGGGTCGGGGCGAGGTCGCCGACGGCCGAGACGGTGGGCACGTTGGTGCGCATGTACTCGTCGACCAGGACGTAGCCGCGGTCGGTGGCGATGCCGTTCTCCTCGTAGCCGAGGCCGGCCGAGACCGGGCCGCGGCCGATGGCGACGAGCAGCAGGTCGGCGTCGATCTGCTTGCCGTTCTCGGTGGAGACGCGGACACCGGTCTCGGTGTACTCCACGCCGGAGAAGCGGGCCTTGAGCTCGAACTTGATGCCGCGCTTGCGGAAGGCGCGCTCCAGGAGCTTGGAGGAGTTCTCGTCCTCCAGCGGGACCAGGTGCGGCAGGGCCTCGACGATGGTGACGTCGACGCCGAACGACTTCCAGACCGACGCGAACTCGACGCCGATCACGCCGCCGCCGAGGATGACGGCCGACTTCGGGATGCGGTCGAGCTTGAGGGCGTGGTCCGAGGAGATCACGCGGTCGCCGTCGATGGTCAGGCCGGGCAGCGACTTCGGCACGGAGCCGGTGGCGAGGATGATGTGGCGGCCCTCGATGCGCTGGCCGTTGACGTCCACCGAGGTCGGCGAGGAGAGCCTGCCCTCGCCCTGGACGAAGACCACCTTGCGGGAGGCCACCAGGCCCTGCAGGCCCTTGTACAGGCCGGCGATGACGTCGTCCTTGTACTTGTGGACGCCGTTGATGTCGATGCCCTGGAAGGTGGCCAGGACGCCGAACTCGGCGGCCTCCTTCGTCTCGTCCGCGATCTCCGCGGCGTGCAGCAGGGCCTTGGTCGGGATGCAGCCGCGGTGCAGGCAGGTGCCGCCCAGCTCGCCCTTCTCGACCAGGGCGACGCTCAGACCCAGCTGAGCGGCGCGGAGCGCCGCGGCGTAACCGCCGCTTCCGCCTCCGAGAATGACTACGTCGAAAACGGTGCTGGCGTCGTTCGCCACGTCACGTCCTCCATGCATGGGGTGGGTCGCCGGGCCGGTCGCGGTCCGGTGGGTCGGAAGCCTTTGTGGGGCGCCCAGTCGTGCCGGAAATACATCTTCGCACTTGTTCGCGGCAGCTGATGTCCGGGTCCGCCCCAGGGGGCGTCCGAGGGGCGGTCACGAGGGTGGGAACACCCTGTGCGTTGCGGTGTTTCCGCAGCTCAGGGCGGGGTTGACAGCGGGCGTCACGGGCTCGTCGGCGCATGCCGGAGCAGCCGGTTCCGCCTTGCGGAACAAAGTTTCGCCCGCAGCGAACAGAGGTGCGTCCCGCACCGTGGGCACCTACTCGCAGGTAACCGGGGGCGGGACGCCGACGGGGCCCGGCGCAGCACGCGCCGGGCCCCGCCGGGGCCGTCCGGGGACGGGATCAGGCCTTGCCGCCCGCGGCCGCCCGCTCGGCGTACCGCACCAGGGTGCGGACCGCGGTCGCGGTGCCGCCCTTGGGGGTGTAGCCGAACGGGGCGCCCTCGTGGAACGCGGGGCCGGCGATGTCCAGGTGGGCCCAGTCGATGCCCTCGGCCACGAACTCCTTCAGGAACAGGCCGGCCACCAGGCCGCCGCCCATCCGCTCGCCCATGTTGGCGAGGTCGGCGATGGTCGACTCGGTCATGCCCTTGCGCAGCTCGGCCGGCAGCGGCATCGGCCAGGACTGCTCGCCGGTCTCGCCCGCGAGGGTGTGCAGGGTGTCGCGCAGCTCGTCGTTGTTGGCCATCACGCCGAAGGTGCGGGTGCCCAGCGCCAGCATCATCGCGCCGGTCAGCGTCGCCACGTCGACGATCGCGTCCGGCTTCTCCTCGCCGGCCCGGACGATCGCGTCGGCCAGCACCAGGCGGCCCTCGGCGTCGGTGTTCAGCACCTCGACGGTCTTGCCGCCGTACATCCGCAGCACGTCGCCCGGGCGGGTCGCCGTACCGGACGGCATGTTTTCGGCCAGCGCCAGCCACGCGGTGACGTTGACCTGCAGGCCCAGCCGCTTGGCGGCGACCACGGCGGCGAAGACGGCGGCGGCGCCGGCCATGTCGCACTTCATGGTCTCGTTGTGGCCGGCCGGCTTCAGCGAGATGCCGCCCGAGTCGTAGGTGATGCCCTTGCCGACGAACGCCAGGGTGGTCTTCGCCTTCGGGTGGGTGTAGGCCACCTTCACCAGGCGGGGCGGGTTCGCCGAGCCGTTGCCGACGCCCAGCAGGCCGCCGTAGCCGCCCTTGGCCAGCGCCTTCTCGTCCAGCACCTCGACCTTGAGGCCGTGCTCCTTGCCGGCGGCCTGTGCGATCGCCGCGAACGACTTCGGGTTCAGGTCGTTCGGCGCGGTGTTGACCAGGTCGCGGGCGCGGTTCATCTCCTCGCCGACGACCAGCGCGCGCTCGACCGCGGCCTTGGCCTCCTTGCTGCCCTTGCGGGGGGCCAGCAGCACCAGCTCGCCGACCGGCTCCTTGCCGTTGCCGTTCGCCTTGTACGTGCCGAAGGCGTACGAGCCCAGCAGGCCGCCGAGCGCGACCGCCTCGACCTCCTCGGCCGACTCGGCGGGCAGCGCCAGCGCGACCTTCTTGCTGCCGGCCAGCACGCGGGCCGCGACACCGGCCGCCCGGCGCAGGGTCTCCAGGCCGAAGCCCTCGCCGTCGTTCTCACCCAGGCCGACCGCGAGCACGAGCGCGGCCTTCAGCCCGGCAGGGGCGGGGACCTTGACGGTCTCGCCCTCGCCACCGGTCGCACCCAGGGTGGTGAGGACCTCGGCCAGCTTGCCGTCGAACGCCTCGCTCACGGCCTCGGAACCGGAGGCCGGCACGATGCCCTTGGACCCCTTCGCCACACCGATCACCAGGGCGTCCGCGCGCAGCGAAGCGGCGGAGGAGGTGCTCACAGACAATGCAGTCACGTAATGCGTCCTGTTCTATCGCGGTCCACGGCCGGCGGCGGCGCAGCTGCCGCACCGGCGCAACCCCCCGACTGCCGACCCGGCCGACCCGGCGTCACGCGGGCGGGCCGGGGGCCCTGGTGCGGGCGCCCGCCGACCGGCGACGCGCCCCCACCAGGGGCCCCGGCACCAGA
>NZ_JBSGXP010000275.1:0-3814 GCF_053610105.1 Kitasatospora sp. NPDC054939
CGCCACACCCACCGGCACCACCCGCAACCCCGCATCCACCACATACACCCGCGTACTCCGAATCGGCCGACCGATCGGCACCGACACCCCACCGGTATCGGCGACCACCTCGGCGACCACGGCGTCGACGGTGGACTCGGTCGGGCCGTACACGTTGAACATCCGCCGGCCCGGCGCCCAGCGGGCGACCAGGTCCGGGGTGAGGACGTCACCGCCGGTGATGACGACCCGCAGTGCGGGGTAGTCGCCGGCCGGAAGGGTGGCGAGAACGGGCGGGGGCATCATCGCGTGCGTGACGGCCCGCTCGGTGAGGAAGTCGGCGAGCTCCCGGCCGACCTGGCGTCCGGCCGGCGGCAGGACCAGGGTCGCGCCGCCGAGCAGGGCGTTGAGGAGGTCCACCACCGCGGCGTCGAAGCTGAGCGAGGCGAACTGGAGGATCCGGGCGTCCGGGGTGATGCCGTAGCGGTCGAGGTGGTCGGCCGCGAGGGCCGGCAGGCCCCGGTGGGTGACCACCACCGCCTTGGGCGTCCCGGTGGAGCCGGAGGTGTAGATGAGGTAGGCCGGGTGCGCGGGGTGGAGGCGCCCCCGCAGGTCGGGGTCGACCGCCGGGCAGCGGTCGGAGTCGGCCTCCCGCAGCTGCCGCCGGTCGAGGACCAGGGCGGGCGCCGCGTCCCGGAGCATGAACTCGACCCGGGCGGGCGGGTACTCGGGGTCGACCGGCAGGTAGGCCCCGCCCGCCTTCAGCACCGCGAGCACCGCCACCACCATCTCCACGGAACGCGGCAGCGACACCGCCACCACCGACTCCGGGCCGACCCCGCGCTCGATCAGCCGGTGCGCCAGCCGGTTCGCCCGCCCGTTCAACTCCCGGTAGCTCACCACCTCTTCGCCGAACTCCACGGCCGGCGCGTCCGGCGTCCGCGCGACGGCGGCGGCGAACAGCTCCGGCAGCGTCCCGGAGGGCGCGCCGTCCGCATCGCCGGCCCACTCCCGCAGGAGGCGCTCGTTCTCCTCCGGCGAGAGCAGCTCCAGCGCGCCGATCGGCCGGTCACGGTCGGCGGCGAAGGCGTCGAGGAACCGCAGGAAGCGGGTGGCGTGGGCGGCCAGCACCGCGCGGTCGTACGCGGCGGGGTTGGCGTTGAAGGTGAACAGCAGCCCGTCGCCGGCGGGGTCGGGCTGCACCAGGATCTGCAGGTCGTCCACCGGGCCGTTGGTGAGGTAGTGCACGGTGCCGCGGTGGCCGGCGAACTCGGGCTGCTGGTCGAAGGCCAGGATGTTGACGAGCGGTCCGGTGCCGCCGGGGCCGTCGGTGTGGGTGCCGAGGTCGCGCCGCAGGTCCTCGTTGCGGTAGCGCTGGTGGCGCAGGGCGTGGCGCATCTCGGCGGAGGCCTGCCGGACGGCCTCGCCCACCGGCAGGTCGGCGGAGAGGGCGAGGAACAGCGGCAGGACGTTGGTCAGCATGCCCGGGGTGCGCCGCCCGGCGGCGGTGGTGCGGCCGGTGACGGGCAGGCCCAGGGTCAGTTCGTCCGCGCCGGTGAGCCGGTGCAGGTAGCCGGCGACGGCGGCGGTGACCACGGTGGTCCAGCTGGTGCGTTCGGTCCGGGCCAGGGCGCGGAGCCGGTCGAGTCCGGCGGCCGGGAGGCGGACGGGGCAGCGGAGCGGCTCCGCGGAGGCCCGGTGCGTGCCGTCGGCCAGGCTGACGGGGGCCGCACGTCCGGCGGCCTTGGCCAGCCAGTGGGCGCGGTCGGCGGCGAACGCGGCGCCGGCGCGGTACTCGTCCTCCTGGGCGAGCAGGTCCGCCAGGCCCGCGAACTCGGCGGGCGGGGCGTCCTCGCCGGCCGCCAGCGCGGTGTAGAGCGCGGCCACCCGGTGCAGGATCAGCGCGCCGCTGTAGCCGTCGGCCACCGCGTGGTGCGCCCGCTGGAAGAACCAGTGGCGGTCCTCGCCCAGCCGGATCACCGCCATGGTCATCAGCCCGCCGCCGACCAACTCCACGGGGGCGGCCAGTTCGGCCCGCATCCAGGCGTGCGCGGCCCGCTCGGGGTCGGGCTCGCCGCTGACGTCCACCCGGCCGGGCTGCCAGTCCGCCACCGGCGGCAGGACCTGCCGGGGCCCCTCCGGGGTCTCCCGGAAGGCCACCCGGACGGCCTCCGCCTCCTCCGCGGCCTGCCGCGTGGCGGCGGCCAGCAGGTCCGCGTCGAGCGGGCCGTGGATCTCGGTGTACTGGCTGACGTTGTACGACTGGCTCGGGACACCGAGGTGTTGGCCGAACCAGATGCCCAGCTGGCCGCTGTTGAGCGCCAGTTCCTTGTGCGTCACGTGATCGCCTCTCCACAGACCGGGATTCGCATACGGACCCGATCGTGGGAAGGCGATCTATGCTGCGGCTATATGGCGGCTTCGGGGGCCTGCGGCGCCCGCCCCGGCGGCCCCGACCGTCCGGCCGGGCGGCTCGGGAGGCGGGCGCGGCGTCGGCGAGGGCGTCCAGGACCGGGCGGATCAGGACGCCGGCGCGGCGTCGGCGAGGGCGTCCAGGACCGGGCGGATCAGCGGGTGGCCGTCCGCGCCGGCGCGGACGGCGGCGAAGACCCGGCGGGTGGCGAGCGCGCTGTCGACCGGGCGGACCGCGACCTCCGCCAGGTCGGTGCCGCGCAGCGCCGAGCGCGGCACCAGGGCGACGCCGGCCCCGGCCGAGGCGAGGGCGACGACGGCGCGGAAGTCGTCCGAGGAGTGCACCAGGCGCGGCTGGAACCCGGCGTACTCGCAGGCCAGCAGCACCACGTCGTGGCACGGGTTGCCCGGGTAGGGGCCGATCCAGGGCTCGTCGGCCAGGTCGGCCACCGCGATCGGGCCCTCGCCGGCGGCCAGCGGGTGCGCGAGCGGCAGGACCGCCTCGAAGGGCTCGGCGTACAACGGCACCCGGGTCAGCCGGGCGTCGTCGGCCCGCGGGGCGCCCCGGTACTCGACGGCGACGGCCAGATCGGCCCGGCCGTCCAGCACCATCGGGAGGCTCGCGTCGCCCTCGGCGTCCAGCACCTTGAGCCGGACGCCCGGGGCGCGGCGGGCGAGCCCGGCGATGGCGGGGGCGATCACCAGCGCGATGCCGGTGGCGAAGGAGGCGACGGTCACCTCGCCCGCGACGCCCGCGCTGTAGGCGGCGAGGTCGGCCTCGGCCCGTTCCAGCTGGGCGAGGACGGCGTCGGCGTGGCCGAGCAGGATCTCCCCGGCGGCCGTCAGCCGCACCCCTCGGCCCTCCCGGGCGAGCAGGTGGTGGCCGGTCTCCTGCTCCAGCGCGGCCAGCTGCTGGGAGACGGCGGACGGGGTGAGGTAGAGCGCCGCCGCGGCGGCGGTCACCGTCCGGTGGTCCGCCACTGCGCGCAGGGTCCGCAGCCGTCTTGCGTCGATCACAGGGCCAATTCTGCCAGCGCGCGGACGCCGTCCGGCCCGGCCGGAGCCGCGGGTGCCCTCGGGCGGGCGGCGGACGGACGGCGGACGGACGGCGGGGATCGGCCGAACGGCCCCGGAAGGGGCGGCGGAACGGCACCGGAGCGGCCCCGGACTCAACGGCACAACGGCACAACGGCACAACGGCGGGACCCCGGTCGAAACGGTCCCGCCCCCGGTCGGCGGCCGTCGCGGGCGCCGGACGTCACCTCCGGGAACGGGACGGCGGGGACGCGGGCGCCCGGCGGCCGGTCGGGACGCGGGGGCGGGAGCACGGGGGCACCGGGGGTCGGTCGGTGCGGGGGCTGCCCAGGTTCCGCCGGCGGGCGCGGGGAGGCGGCGGGGCCGGTCTCCCCGCGCCCGGGCGGGG
>NZ_JBSGXP010000276.1:0-1357 GCF_053610105.1 Kitasatospora sp. NPDC054939
TTCTTCATTGTTTTGTCGTAGAGCTTCATTTTTTAGAGTAATATACGCTTCGTACTGATCTTGTAATGTCTTTTCCAGTTCATCCATCTTCTGAATGGCCGCCTCAAGATAAACCGAAAAATCCAGCGTTTCTTCTTGTGCATGCTGCATCCATTCTTTCAAACTATGGGAATCCGTATGAACCTCTTTTCCGTATTTCTTTAATCCCTTCGCCTGCTGCGCCTCTATCTTTTGATAAACGCTGCTGATAATCTTGTTTTCGCTCATCTTAGCCCTTCCTCTCGAATTATTTTATTGACGGTGTGATTAGTCATTTTCACACTTAAAACCTTAGCGATTGCAGCGCCTGACATACCTTGATTAAAATATTCTTTAATTTCGGCAATCAGTTCCGGCGTTCGCTCGATTTTTCGCTCTATAGGACGTATCCCAATACTCCTTTTATAAACCATGTACTCCGACAAGCATCTGAACCCGAATTCCTTCGCTATTTCTGTTTCTTTTTTCCCTTCCCGCCTTTTGGCTTCCCATTCTTCCGGTTTGAAATAGTATTTCTTTCCCTTGATCCTTCGGTTTTTCCACTCGAAGCCCTGTTCTTTTATAATAGTCCCTACTGTAACGCCACTAATTGGGACGTCAAGTTTTGCAGCTATCTGATTTTGCGAAAGTCCTTGTGCAGCGTATTTTTTAATTTGTTCTAATAGTTCCGGTGTCCGTTGAATTATTTTCCCTTGCTTCGGAATCCCTATTATGTCTTTATAGTCGTAGTATTCAGCAAAGTTGGTAAACCCGAATTCTTTAGCAACTTCTTTTTCTAACATGCCTTGCGCTTTCGCTTGTTTCCACTCTTCTACGGTAAAATAATAAGGCTTTTGTTTCTCTTCTGTTTCGTCCTTCTCTAAATTGTTCTTTACTTTCCAACTAACAAGGGTTTCAAGTGGTACATCAAGCTGATTCCGCGCTATTTCATAATCTCTCATTCCTCTGTTGTGCAACATCATATACTGATCTGTGGTAAAGCCGATTTCCTCAAGAATGCACATTGAAAGCCCCTCCTATGTTTAAATTAGTTCCTCAAGATCATCTAAAGGTTCGTTCTGTTTCTTCGGCCATTCCCATGTAGAAACGTGTTTTTCGTACGGTCTGATTGGGTGTTTTTTGATATATTCCTGGCGCTGCTCTTCTGTCATTCTCCATACGACTACTTCCCCTGCACGTCTTGAATTTTTATTTGAACTCATAATGATTTCCCCCTTGTGATTGATAAAGTACCCCGTGGCTCCTGCTGAATGGTATTTCCTGTTTTACTGCCTGTTTGGTCATGCCTTCTTCAAAAACCGTAAAGACTTGCAGCTCT
>NZ_JBSGXP010000276.1:1367-2020 GCF_053610105.1 Kitasatospora sp. NPDC054939
AATTAGTTGCCTCCCACTGAACTACACGCCGCGCCATCTTCTCAGCCCCCTATTTTCGACAAATCTTTACTTTTTTCGACATTCTGAAAGCATAATTCTAGGTAATCAAGGGGAACGCCCCGCCTTGTTCTGATTGGATCGCAATTAAGATAGATGTCCTGGTATGGAATCGACTTCGGGCCGTTGTCTTTGGCTGCTTCCCAATACTTCAGGAAAAACGGCATTCTCACAAAGTAAAATTCCCTCAATTTTGAAAATTCAATTAATAGGAATGATATGCCGCCTTGATCCATGAACCGTTTAAGGTATTCGACTTGGTGATCATGGACGTTCTTCAATTCAAACCGTGTGTTTATTTGTGTTGCCTTCGCATCAAACGCGATTCCACGCCCCTGGGCTATCCCTACATAGTCAACGGTGCTTTTCTTCTCGTACACGATCCGGCCGCGTATATTCTTTGTTGGCGTTGCTACTTCGTCCACTAGCGCCCAGCCCTTATGCTTATATACGGCGTTTGTTTGGTTTACAAGTAGCTGAAGGCCCTTTCCTCTGTTTGCGTAATTGATAATTTAGATACATGGCAAATAGTGTGTCTGTTATAAGCGGCAAGCCCGAAACGAAGACGTACATTCGACATACTTAATAATAAACTC
>NZ_JBSGXP010000276.1:2030-3775 GCF_053610105.1 Kitasatospora sp. NPDC054939
TTAGCAACCTCCCAAAAAGTCAGAATGATATAAGCAGCAACCCCGACCGTCAGCCCTTGAATCAAGCTGATAAAGACGATAAAACCTATTTCACGTAGAAGTGCTTTCATTCAGCATCCTCCTTATTGATCCGGTTACTCCTTCTATCTGCAAACATGATTGTTCGGTATTCCCGTAACTGATTTTCAATAGTTTCCGCAGGCACTAAAGGGTATGCAGTTTTTTCCCACAATATAAAATCACATTGCTTATCGTTCGCATCGGGAAAGTATTTCCGCACTAAATCTATCCACGTCATCCCGCTATTTTTCACCGCTTTAATCATCAGACAGCACCCCAAGACATTCTGATGCTATCTCTCAGACCCGCCGGCCGCAAAGTAGTCTTTGACTTCACAGGAAGCCCCATGATGAACAGCGTTCGCGTTTCCTGGATAAGCGATTTATCATTGTGCGTTACAAACTCTTCTTCCTGTACCCGCTTCACCATGCCGCCATACTGTGAAACTACTTCTCTTTTAATCATTTTCATATCAGCTCCCACCATTTGAATTTTTTTCGTGTGCGCCCGCATGTGGCGCACGTATTGGAATCGTTTATCTTGTGGTATCCTCTAACTTTGCAGATGGTTCCTTTCATCTTTTGGATCATTCCGCTTCCCCCTTCAGCTGCTTCAAACACTCTTCAAGGAATGGGATTTCCTCTTTTGTGAATTTTATTGTTGTGTCCCCTTGAGAAAATTCAAGCACTTCATTTCTTTGCTCTCTCTTAAATCTATCTAAACTTTTTTTAAAGAATGGGATTTGTTCTTTTTTGAATTTCACTGCCTTATATCTGCCCGCGTAAATCTCTAAAATTTCATTAATCTTATAAACTAGTGCCTCTTTTCCGCCTGATTCTTTGACCAATATATAACTTCCATTCCCTATAACGCTGACGCTCACTGCGTTTCCCCCTCAAGTCGTTTTAATTGCTCTGTAAGCTCCCCGAACCATTTCCTATCTTTTGCATCTAACGCTATGTCAATCATCGCTCTCAGCTCGTCAGAATCGAATTTTGGCGCGTCTCTCTGCGGTATCTTCTGAAGCTCATCTTTCCGTTTTCTATAATATACCTTTCTACCAACTTTAACCATGATGATAGAACCATCTAACCGCGATACTTTCCCCATTAAAAGCCGGACATGATCACAAGTGAAGCTAACCCAGTCACCCACTTTTAGCCATGCCATATATGCTCCCCTCTCGCTTTTCTAACTGCCCGTTGTCTAAAAGGTCATAGATTAAGAGAAAAACTTCTTTTATCGGTCTTTTAATGCTCGCTGCTATCTCGTTAATAGGTACACCCTCGGTCCATTGCGTTTTGACGGCTTCTATCTCTTTGCTCTTCCAGGAAAAATCGTAATCCTGTAGCATGATATATAAAGCCATGACGCGCCCTCCTTACCAATCATTCCGCCGATCTTCAATGATTTTGTATTGTTCTTCCGTCAATGCGATGTGTACTGGCTTATAATACTTTTTAATGTCCGAAGCATCTGGTCCAAATTTCAATTTCCCTAAAAATCTGTAAAAATCCTCAACATCGCTATCATCAGGTATACTTTTATCTTTCCTAACGATTACAAGAGCATCTGTAATGTCCTCTATACTTACATCCAATCTTTCGTCTGACCAATCCCCACAATCTGGCCCATCACACAAAAATCTTATCTCTTTTTCTTTAGCTACGAATACAATAGCCGGT
>NZ_JBSGXP010000277.1:0-3766 GCF_053610105.1 Kitasatospora sp. NPDC054939
GCAGCACCGCCCAGCTCGACCAGAACATCGACGCCCTCCAGGGCGCCCCGCTGACGGCCGAGGAACTGACGGAGATCGACCGGATCAGCCGCTGAGCGGCGGTATCGGACGGGGCGGCCTCCCGGAGGGGCCGCCCCGTCCGGGCGTTCGGCGGCTCAGGCCACCGGCGCGTACTTGTAGCCGACCCGGCGGACCGTCACGATGCTGTCGCGGTAGGCCGGTCCGAGCTTGCGGCGCAGCCGGGCGACGTGGACGTCCACCGTGCGGCCGTCGCCGACGTGGCCGTAACCCCAGACGGCGGAGACCAGGTGGTCGCGGGTGTGCACCCGCTGCGGGTGGCCGGTGAGGTGGGCGAGGAGCTCGAACTCCAGGTACGTGAGGTCGAGCAGCCGCCCGTCGACGTAGGCGTTGCGGCGCTCCACGTCCACGCTGATGCCCCGTCCGGCGGGCCGGACCGGGCGGACCCCGGTGGCCGGGGCGGGCGCGGGTGCTGCGGCGAACGCGGGTGCGGGCACCGCCGCGACCGGGTGAGGCTGCGGGCGGTTGGGCGCCGCCTCGGCCGGCACCAGGACGAGGTAGCCGACCATCGGCCGGCCCGGCTCGGCGCCGAACTGCGCACCGTACTGGGCCAGCAGGGCCTGCGGCAGCGAGCCCTGCGGGAGTGCGGCGACGACGGTGGCGCCCTCCGGGAGCCCGGCGAGCAGCGGGTGCGGTGCGGCGCCGGGGTTCGCCACCGGGGCGGCGGCGAGGGAAGTCCCGGGCGGAAGGCCGGGGTTGACGGTGCGGGAGGGGTGGACGGAGCGGACCGCGCGCAGGTGCGGGGTCGCGCTGGGCAGGGGAAGGGTGGCCGTGGAGGACATGGTGCCGCTCATTTCGCGCGTGACGGACGGGGTGGAGTCGTCTGCGCGTCGACCGGGCGTGCTGCCGGGGGCTGACCTCGGGTCAGCGGGCGGAGGGCCGGGACGCGCTGGGCGAGCCCGGACACGTCTGGTCGAAGTGGTGCGGCTGCCGGGACGGCCAGAACGGCTCAAGGTCGAAGCGACCCCGGCTGCTGTCCACGACATGGTTCATGGCGTCATTCAACCACGTGAACGCGGTGCGGCACCCGACTCGGCGCGGCGCAGCCGTCGCTGTCCCGCTCATGCTGCCCTCCCCCCGGGTCGTCGGCCCCCGGCGCACGGCCGGGCGTTCGTGTCAACAGAGCCTTCCACGTCGGGGCCGGGCAAGGCAACCTCGCGTCCACCGTTTCGTCCACGATGCGGACGCGAGCGGCTCACACTCCGGCCGGGGCGGCGGGTGTGCGGGGGCCGGCGGCGGCCGCGTGCCGGGCCGCGGTGTGCTCGACCAGGGCCACCAGCAACTCCTTGCCGTCCTCCCGGCGGCGGGCGTCGCAGAGCAGCACCGGGATGCCCGGATCGAGGTCGAGGGCGTCGCGCACCTCGGCCACCGAGAACACCTCGGCGCCCTCGAAGCAGTTGACGGCGACCACGAAGGGGATGCCGCGCTGCTCGAAGAAGTCCACCGAGGGGAAGCAGTCCGCCAGCCGCCGGGTGTCGGCGAGCACCACCGCGCCGAGGGCGCCGAGGGCCAACTCGTCCCAGACGAACCAGAAACGGTCCTGGCCCGGGGTGCCGAACAGGTAGAGCGCCAGGCCCGGGCGGATGTCGATCCGGCCGAAGTCCATCGCCACCGTGGTGGTGCGCTTGGCCTCGACGCCGACCGTGTCGTCCACCGGGCGGCCGAGTTCGCTGAGGTCCTCCTCGGTGCGCAGCGGCCGGATCTCGCTGACCGCGCCGACCAGGGTGGTCTTGCCCGCGCCGAAGCCGCCGGCCACCAGGATCTTCAGCGCGGTGGCGGGCCCGCCGTGCCAGGAGGGCTCGGCGGCGGGGGCGGCGGCGGGGCGGTCAGAGCGCACGGAGTCCATTGATCACGTCTCGCAGCAGGCGCTCGTCCGGCAGCTCGGCGAGCGGAACGGGTCGGGTGACGACGATCAGTTCGGCGTCGTGGAGGTCGCCGAGCAGGACGCGCACCACACTGACCGGCAGGTCGGTGTACGAGCCCAGTTCGGCGACCGACAGCGGCTCCCGGCGGCACCAGGTCAGGATCGCCTGGTGCTCCGGGGAGAGCAGGTGCGCGGGGACGGCGCCCGCGTCGGGGGCCGGCTCGGCGGCGGTGATCAGCGAGATCAGGTCGAACAGCCCGTCGTCGACCGGCCGGGCCCGGCCCCGGGTCATCGAGTAGAGCCGCACCACCGGCCCGGCGTCGTCGTCGAACCAGTGGTGGTCGACCGCGGCGCGGGGCTGGAACAGATCGACCTCCGGCCCCTCGTCGGCCTCGTGGTCGCCCTCGGCCTCGTGCGCGTCGACGGCCTCGTGGCCACCGTGCGTACCGTCGGCCCCGTGCACACCGTCAGCCCCGTGCTCACCGCCGGCCGCCGGCCCGGCGGGCGCGTCCCCCGGTCGGGCCGCGGCATCCCGCGCGCGGCCCGGCTCCGTCTCCTCCGCCATCGCCCCGCTCATCTCCCCGGCGGAGCGGTGCGCGGCTCGGCGGCCAGGTGCTCCCCGACCCGCTTGACCAGCAGGGCCATCTCGTAGGCGATCTGGCCGATGTCGGCCTCGGCCTCGCTGAGCACGGCCAGGCAGCTGCCGTCCCCGGCGGCCGTGATGAAGAGGAACGCCTCGTCCAGCTCCACCATGGTCTGGCGGACCCCGCCGACCTTGAAGTGGCCGCCGGCGCCCTTGGCCAGGCTGTGGAAGCCGGCCGCCACGGCGGCCAGGTGCTCGGCGTCCTCCCGGGCCAGCCCCTGGGAGGCGCCGGTCGCCAGGCCGTCGCTGGACAGGATCACCGCATGCCTCAGGGCCGCGACCCGTCCCACGAGGTCGTCCAGGAGCCAGTTGAGGTCTCCGGACGGCTGCGTCGAAGTGGTCATGAATCTGTTCCTTCCGCTGGAGCGGGTCGTGCCGGCGGTGCTGGTGGTGCGGTCCGTCGGGGTGGTGCGGGCAGTGCGGGTGGTACGTGGCCGCGGGTCAGCGCCGGGCGGGGATTCGCCGGGGGCTGCCACGCGGGGACGAGGGTGGGCCGGGCGGGCGCCGCGGCCTGCGGCGCCGGCTCGGCGGCCGGCGGGGCGCTCCGGGTGCGGTCGGCGCCGCGGCCCCGGGTGTAGCCGCGCTGGAAGGACGCGAAGGCGGCCCGGGCCTCCTCCGGCGAGCGCTCGCGGGTGACGCCCGGCGGCGCGGCGGGCACGCCCGCGGCCTCCTGCAGCGCGCGCTCCTTCAACTGCGGGGCCAGGCTGGCCTGGCGGACGCGGCGGGGCAGCCCGCCGGCGGTCCGTACGGGCGCCGGGTCCGCGGCCACCGGTGCGGCGTCGGGCGCCGGGGCGGCAGCGGTCGGGGCGGCGGCGGTCGGAGCCTCGGCCGTCGGGACGGGGGTGAGCGGGACTGGGGTGAGCGGGACGGCGGCGGGCCCGGGCGCGGCCGGCGCCGGGGCGGGGGTCGCGGTGGCGGGGGTCGGCGCGGCTTCCACGACGGGCGTGCCGTCCTCCGCCCGGCGGTGGCGGCCGGTGCCGACCGGCTGCGACGGCCCGTCCGCGGGGGCGGGCACCAGCACCGGTCCGCCGTTGCCGCGGGCCCGGCGCGGCAGGCCGCCCGGGGTGCGGGCCGCCTCCGGCGCCGAGGGGCGCGGACCGCCGCTGACCCGGTGCCGTCCGGAGCGCGGGCCCTCGCCCGCGGTGCGGCCGGCGGCGGCGCCGCCGGGCACCGCGACCAGG
>NZ_JBSGXP010000278.1:0-3718 GCF_053610105.1 Kitasatospora sp. NPDC054939
GTACGATTCTTGCCGCTAAATTCACTGATTTTCCTTGACAATCCCACATTTCTGTGCTAATTAACATGAACCACGGGAACTGTCAATAAATAAAATATCCTCCCGGAAAAGGGAGGACTATTCTTTAGGCGATATATTAAAGTGTTTTAAATATACAAGAATTTCGTAAACATCCATATTGTTGTACTTCTTATCTATCCAATCCTTTAAAAAGTGTTCAATATGCTTGTATTTCGTATCTAATTTCATATTAATAATATCTAATATTTCTAGATTTGGCATAAATTATTCATCTCCTTTAATGGAGAGAGTATATACACACTTATTTTAGTTTGTCAATAATAACCTGTTATAAACATTTATACTCAGTGCGAACATAAGAGATAGGACATTTCTATCCCTGATACCCAGTTATTTCATATATAATAGGACTTTACATTCAGGAACATGTGTTCTATTATTGGTACAGAAATATTTTCTTCTCCTACCAATATGTCGCATAATGTCGAATCCTTCCTGAAAAAATTCTGAAGAAATTTGTAAAAAGGGGTAGACATGATATATCCCTTGATGGTAAGATAAGGTCATCAAAGGGAACATAAAGGAATCTGAAGCCCTTTAAAGGAAGTGATACATATGTAGAGGGAGGTACGCTTTTTGTCTAGTGAAGAGGTTTTAACAGTTAAACAGGTAGCCGAGATATTAAAAATATCTGAAAAAACGGCTCGCAAAATGCTGAACAACGGAGAAATTAAAGGTTTCAAAGTCGGTCGAGAATGGCGCGTGTCAGCTGAAAAATTCAATGAATACTTAAAACAAAATTAATTCTTTGGGGGAATTTTAAAATGACAAACACTATTAAAAACACTGAAAACACTACTGACGTATTGGCAACTGAGGACATTGCAACAGCATCACCAAGTATTTTTGAACAAGGTACACAACAAATGTTTTCAACTATCCAGGCAACGGACAGAAAGAGCAGCATCAAACTTTACAACGCGGTAAGCAACGCTGAACACTCTCTATCAGACCATATCGGAGAAGTAATTGAAATTACAGACATGGTCGCCCATGCGGTTGAATTAGAGGATGAAGTCACGAAAGAGACAATTCAGGCAATGCGCGTTGTTCTTTTAACAGCAGACGGACAAGGCTATCACAGTGTATCTCAGGGCGTAGCAAGCTCCCTACAACGTATCATTGGGATTGTAGGGCAAGGTCCTTGGACGGACGAGCCATTAAAAGTTGTTCCAAAAGAAGTTAAAACCCGCCGCGGCTTTAAAACATTGACACTTGCGCTTGTGGACTAATTAAATAGTCGCTCCGATCGGGGCGGCTTTTCTTATATTAAATTACTATATACGGAGGTTGCTAGACTTGGATAAAAACGTAATGATTTTCGACAACGGAGAACGCCGCACAGAGATTAAAGAGGATAGAGTGGAGAATATGTATTGTTTCGCTCAAAAGCTTGATGACGATACACAACAGATTATTAGTTTCACTCGTTCAGAAATGCTTGCAATAGTCTCCTATTTTCATGCTGAAGCACAAGACGAACTGTCACGCGGTTCTGTTCGCTATATTCCGACACAAAAAGCAGAAGCCATTTAAATATTAAATTGACAGGGAAATTCGTTTCCCTGTGACTTTTGTGTTTAAAGGGGGTGTCACTGATTGGGAAGAAAAAGCGGCTGAAGAAGAAACAGCAGAAAAAACAAAATATAGCTGCCTTGAAAAAAGTCGGAATTACTGACAAAAAGGTTATAAAGGAATTAAAAAATAAACCTGCCACAGTAAATAAAATTGTTAAGAAAAAGAGTCGTAGTTTAATTGCAAATGAACGATCTGAATTAATTAAACGGTTAGGATTTAAAGTCTCCGAACATTCCGCAAAAAGGTATTGGAGCGAATCACGATTTAATGAATGGTATAACAAAGAATTAAATAAGCGGGCGAAGGCTGAAGAAAGAAAAAGAAAAGCGGCTGAAAGAAAAGCCCGACAAGCTACTGAACCCTATTTAATGATTTACTGGAAAGAAAAAACCGACACAATGATGGATGCAAATGTGATAGAGGACTTAAAACGGTCTTACAGACATGTGAGCGTTGATTATCTTATCGAATCTATAAGAGGTTTTTTAGGTGCTAAACTTCCCGCTGAAATAGGAACAATAAGTATGCATGTTGTCCCCAATAATAAAAGGAAACAGCATAAAGCATTTATGAGAAATTTTGATTCTCTTAGACTGGCTGATATGAATTCATGGATTTTGCTATATGAAGGAAAAGCCGATTTAAGGAGATATAAAGATTTATTAATTGCAATAAATGCAGGCATGAGGGTTTTATATGACAATGAAGAAAAGGCTCAATTTATTGGGGATTTAATTCAGAAATATCTCCCGCAAGTAAATATCAAAACGGCGAAACGTTTAGCGAAGGATTTACGATGGAGAGGTGGATTTTAAATGAGTAAGGAAAAAGAGAATAAAGAAAAAAGCGCAAGTAAACCCGTTAAGATACTTACGCTTGATACTGAGACGCGAGGACTTTTTGGGGAAGTCTTCCGCGTCGGATTATATGACGGTAGTAGATACCGTGCGACAAACACTTTTAAAAACCTGAAAACGGTTCTCTCACAGTATACCACAAAATACGATTGTCATGTATTTATTCATAATCTAGATTTCGACATTTCAAAAATCGCAAAGGACATTTTACCTGAAGCGGATTTAAAAAATTCGATTTTTATTAATAATGTCGTTACGGTATTTAAAACAGGTCTTAATGAATCCCAAATAACTGAAGAAAATGAAATTATTTCGCAACCTATTACATTTCATGATTCCAGCAAGCTTGTAATGGGTTCATTAAAAAAGATATGTGAGGATTTTAATATTTCGCAAGAAAAAGCAAAAATAGATTTAAAAGACCATATTTTGAAATTGGGATGGGCGCTTGACGCTGACGGAAACCCCACAAATGACCCGGGTAAATATGATGACCGGGAATCCCAAGGGAATTATTTTATGAAGGTCGATCCGTATGAACCTGAATTAAATGAATATTTACGGTTGGACTGTGTGGCATTATATGAAATTGTTACAATGCTTATTGAAATATCCGGCTTGCCGATTCATGAATTTTTAAAATGTCCTACTACCGCAAGTCTTGCAATGAAAGTATATCAAATGAATTATCCTGAAGATTATGAAAAGGCTATTTCCACGAATTACGGTTATAGCAAATGGGGCGAGTTTACAGAGGATTTTATACGCAAGGCATATTATGGTGGACGTACAGAAGTATTTCAAAGTGAATTAAATGGCGGCTTTCATTATGATGTAAATTCATTATATCCGTACGTTATGAAAGTGAACCCAATACCTATAGGGAAACCGCGTCACCATAAAGGAGACAAAGCCCGAAACGTATTTAAATATTGGTACAGCTATAGACAGGGCGGCGGTTTTTTAGAATGTGATATTCACATACCGACTACTTTACATATACCGCCTCTACCTCACAGAATGTACAAAAAATTATGTTTCCCGGTCGGTAACCTTTCAGGGATATGGACGTTTGAAGAAATTGAATTGGCGTTAGAAATGGGTGCTAAAATAAAAGAAATTCATCAATGTATTTATTTTGAAAAGACCGATTATATATTTAAAGATTTTGTCTCCTATTTTGAAGAGATTAAAAATACAAG
>NZ_JBSGXP010000279.1:0-3675 GCF_053610105.1 Kitasatospora sp. NPDC054939
CTGTTGAGTTCTCAAGGAACGGACACTTCCTTCGGACCGCCTTCCAGCGGGCCCTCCGGGCGCTTCGTTCTTTCGTGTTTCCAGCTTATCAGACGCTTTCCGCCCCGTTTCCGGTGCTTACCTCGTCCGAATCGCCGGTGTCTTCCGTGGCTTTCGGCCCCGTTCGACGTTCCAAACCTTAGCCGACCCCTGCTCCGAAAAGCGAATCCGGCCACAATCCATATAAACGGGCACAACAGATACGCCCTCAGCCGTACCCGGCACATGCCGAACACGACCCATGCGGATCGAAAGTGGTGTTCCTGTGGATTGGCCGCCCCGGGACCGTCCGCGCCGATGCGTGTCCGGTGCTCCCTGCCGAGCGACCAGTGAACACTACTCCTTCGCCACGCCCGAAACAAACTGCCCCGGGCCGGCCCACCGGGCGGACCACGCCGACGGCCGCGGCCTGCCGGGGGCGGGCCCGGGAATCCGGGGTGGTCCCGCGAGCCGTGGCCGGTCCGGCGGCGGGCGGCGGCCATAGTGCGGCCATGGTGTCGACACCTGTACCCGAGGAGGAGTTCCGATGCGCAGCGTGACCTACTCGATGGGCGTCTCGCTCGACGGCTACATCGTCGGACCGGACGGCCGCTTCGACTGGACGGAGCCCGAGGACGAGGTCTTCCGCTTCTGGATCGACGAGATCCGCCGGGTCGACGTCCACCTCCTGGGCCGGCGACTGTACGAGACGATGCTGTACTGGGAGACGGTGGACCAGGATCCTTCGCTCGACGCTTCGACGCTCGAATGGGTGGCGCTCTGGAACCCGCTCCCGAAGGTGGTGTTCTCCCGCACGCTGTCGGCGGTGCAGGGGCATGCCCGGCTGGCCTCCGGGAGCCTGGCGGAGGAGATCGAGCGGTTGCGGGCGGAGCCGGGGGAGGGCGACATCGCGATCGGTGGCGCGACCCTCGCCGCCGAGGCGGCCGCGCTGGACCTGATCGACGAGTACCAGGCCATGGTCCACCCGGTGCTGGTCGGCGGCGGCATTCCGTTCTTCCCCCGGGACGAGCGCCGGGTGGACCTCGAACTCCTGGAGACCCGCACCTTCGCGTCGAAGGTCGTCTTCCTCCGCTACCGCGTGGCGCGCGGAGCCGCTTCGTAGGGCCCCCACCGGACGGGGCCGGGCCCGCTAGCCCATTGGCCTGAACCCGCGTCCCCGGGCGGCGGCATGCCCGCGGGCGTTCGTCCCGGTGGATAGTTTGGGCGCGCCCTGTCCGGTCCTTCGGCCGTGCGGCCCGCTCGGCGACCGGGCGAACGCCCGAGGAGTGCTCATGACGGTGGAACCGCTCGCGTCGTCGGCCGGTGTGACCATGACCCTGGCCGCGATCGCGGCGACCGGGGCGACCCCGCGCCCGTCCGGTGAAGCCCTGTCGGCGCAGCGGCAGCGCATCGCCGCCGGGATCACCCGGCAGCTGTCCGATCCGACCCTGGCGACCCAGGCCGCGTGGGGGCTGGAGTGGCTCGCGCTGAGCCCCGGCAACGCGAACCTGGCGTACATCGCGAGCAACCGGAACGTCTTCGCCGTGGTCGTCCGCGGGTCGAACGCCAATGTGACCGACCTCCTCGAAGACCTCGACGTCGGCACGGTGGTCCCGTTCACCGCCGGTGGTTCCGCTCAGCCGGTCTCCGTCTCGAAGGGGGCGATGGCGGCGTTCACGGAGGTCGTCGGCATGACCGACGGCTCCTCGCCGACGGGCACCGGTCTCGTGCAGGCGCTGACCGGCCTCCTCGCCGAGTCGCCCGGTCCGCCGTCGGTGTACGTGATCGGCCACAGCCTGGGCGGCTGCGTCGCGAGCATGCTCGCGCTGTACCTGCAGGCGCAGAGCTGGAACGGCCTTGCGCCGCAGTTCGGGGTGGTCACCTTCGCCGCTCCCACCGCGGGGCTGCAGGACTTCGCGGACTACTTCGACTCGGTGAAGTGGACCGTGAACCAGGGGTACGTCAACGACTTCGACATGGTGCCGCTGGCCTGGTCCGACCTCGCCACCGCCGAGAACTGGTACCCGACCCCGTACGGGCCGGTCGCGCCCGCCGGGGTGAAGGACATCCTGATCCCGGAGCTGGAGCTCCTCCCCGGGCCCAACGTCTACGTCCAGCCGGACAACACCACCGGTCTGAACCCCGACTACGGCGTCCGCGACAGCAACGTGCTCAGGAGCTCGACCGGGGACTTCCTCGCCCAGGTCGGCTACCAGCACGCCAACTCGACCTACCTGGACCTGCTGGAGGCGCCCCTCCTGCCCACCGGGCCGGTGGTGACGACCGTGAGCCCCGCCGTCGGCGGGTCCGGTACGACGGTCACCATCACCGGCAGCGGCTTCGGCGCGGACAGCGCGGTCGACTTCGGCCCCGTCGCGTGCCCGGACGTCCGGGTCGAGAGCGCCGGCGTGATCAAGGTCTCCGCGCCCGACGGGGTCGGCGTCGTCCCGGTCCGCGTCACCGGCGAGCTGGGCACCTCCCCGGCCGTCCCGTTCGGGCAGTTCGCCTACGGCGGGCCCGAACCCGTGGTGGTCACCGGCATCAGCCGGGACTCCGGGACGGCCGGAGCCACGGTCGTCATCACCGGTACGGGCTTCGCCGCCCACCCCGCCGTGTATTTCGGAAAGCGCGCCGCGCGTTCGTCCCGTCTCGACTCGGCGACCCAAATCACCGCGACCGCACCGGCGTCGGGCACGCCCCTCGAAAAGACCGTCGACATCAGGGTCCTGGTGAACGGCTACCTCTCCCCCGCGACCCCGGCCGACGAATTCACCTACACCGGCTGATCCGGGAGCCCCGCCGGCCCCCTCACCGGGGGCCGGCGGAGCCGTCCGGCACGGGAGGCCGTTCGCCGAGCGGCGTGAGGGTCTTGATATGGTTCCTGGCGCAATCATCCAGAGGGGTGGAGGGACCGGCCCTACGAAGCCCCGGCAACTCCCCGGCCATGTCGACGCCCGACCACGGGCCCGACCGCCGGGATCAGTGCCAACTCCGGCCCGTCGCCAACGTGGCGCCGGGAGAGATGAGGAGAAGCGGTGCTTTCTGTGCCCTCCGTCGCCCGGGACCCACGCGCGCTGAACCGGCCCGCGCCGACCGGCGTCCACGGCGTCCCCGATGTCCGCGGCGCTCGCGCTGCGTCCGCCCCCGCGTCCCCGCACACGCCGTCCGTCGCGCCGTTCACCGTGCCGTCCGCGGGGCCGTCAGCCGTACCCTGCGCCGTGTCCCGTACCGCACGCCGGTCGACGGCGGGCGCCCCGGTACGGGCCGGCGGGCCCGCCTCCGGCACCGGCACCGACGCGCGCACGCGCTGACCGGAAGCCCGCCCCGGCAACTCGGGCCCGGCGAACGGCCCGGCGAACGGCCCGGCCCCTGAGCCTGCGGCAACGCGCTCTCCGCTCTCCCCCACCCCCCTCCCGGTTCCGACCGGCGGCCCGCAACGTCGCGGGACGTGCCCTCCCGGCACGCCGCCGTCGTTGCCGCGCGCCGTCACCGCCTGCCGCCCCCGTGCGGTCGGCGGGTCAACCGCGCTTGACAGAAAGAGACTTGGTACTGCCATGGACCTCACTAG
Organism: Kitasatospora sp. NPDC054939; assembly: GCF_053610105.1. Classification (NCBI taxonomy): domain Bacteria; kingdom Bacillati; phylum Actinomycetota; class Actinomycetes; order Kitasatosporales; family Streptomycetaceae; genus Kitasatospora; species Kitasatospora sp. NPDC054939. Next base: position 3,587 of record NZ_JBSGXP010000279.1, read on the forward strand.
CGGCGTCGGCGTTCTCGACAAGGCCGCTCTGGTGCTCAGCGCACTGGAGTCGGGCCCCGCCACGTTGGCGGGGCTGGTCGCCGCCACCG
>NZ_JBSGXP010000280.1:0-3564 GCF_053610105.1 Kitasatospora sp. NPDC054939
AACACGATGCGGATCAGAAGTGGTGTTCCTGTGGATTGGCCGCCCCGGGACCGTCCGCGCCGATGCGTGTCCGGTGCTCCCTGCCGAGCGACTAGAAAACACTACGCCCATCGGGCCGTCGATGCAAACGGCGGCGGCCGACCCCGGGCGGGGCCGGCCGCCGCGCGTCGCGCGCGGTTCAGCTGTTGGTGGGGAAGCCCAGGTTGATGCCGCCGTGCGACGGGTCCAGCCAGCGCTGGGTGACCGCCTTGCCGCGGGTGAAGAACTGGACGCCGTCCGGGCCGTACGCGTGGGCGTCGCCGAAGAGCGAGGCCTTCCAGCCGCCGAAGGAGTAGTAGGCGACCGGGACCGGGATCGGCACGTTGATGCCGACCATGCCGACCTCGACCTCGTACTGGAAGCGCCGGGCGGCGCCGCCGTCGTTGGTGAAGATCGCGGTGCCGTTGCCGTACGGGTTGGCGTTGATGAGGGCGAGGCCCTCCTCGTAGGAGTCGACGCGCACGACGGAGAGGACCGGGCCGAAGATCTCGTCGTTGTAGACGGACATGCCGGGCTTCACGTGGTCGAAGAGGGTGGGGCCGAGCCAGAAGCCGTCGGAGGTCGGGGCGCCGTTGGCGTCCTCGGCGGTGATCGGGTGCTTCCGGCCGTCCACGGCCAGCTCGGCGCCGTCGGCGAGGCCGGACTCCACGTACGAGGTGACCTTGTCGCGGTGCTGGCCCGTGACGAGCGGGCCCATCTCGGAGTCGCCGTTGCAGCCGGGGCCGACCTTGAGCGTGGCGATCCGCTGCTTGATCTTGTCGACCAGTTCGTCGCCGATCGGGTCGACCGCGACCAGCACGGAGACGGCCATGCAGCGCTCGCCGGCCGCACCGAAGCCGGCGTTGACGGCGGCGTCGGCGCTGAGGTCGAGGTCGGCGTCGGGGAGGACCAGCATGTGGTTCTTGGCGCCGCCGAGGGCCTGGACGCGCTTGCCGTAGCGGGTGCCGGTCTCGTAGACGTAGCGGGCGATCGGGGTGGAGCCGACGAAGCTGACCGACTTGATGTCGGGGTGCTCCAGCAGCCGGTCGACGGCGGTCTTGTCGCCGTGCACGACGTTGAAGACGCCGTCCGGAAGCCCGGCCTCCTTCCACAGCCCGGCGAGGAAGTTGGCGGCGGACGGGTCCTTCTCCGAGGGCTTCAGGACGACCGTGTTGCCGGCCGCGATGGCGATCGGGAAGAACCACATCGGCACCATGGCCGGGAAGTTGAACGGCGAGATGACGGCGACCGGGCCGAGCGGCTGGCGGATCGAGTACACGTCGATGCCGGTGGACGCCTGCTCGGTGAAGCCGCCCTTGAGCAGCTGCGGGATGCCGCAGGCGTACTCGACGACCTCCAGGCCGCGGGCGATCTCGCCGAGCGCGTCCGAGTGCACCTTGCCGTGCTCGGAGACGATGATCGAGGCCAGCTCGTCCTTGCGGGCGTTGAGCAGCTCGCGGAAGGCGAACAGGACGGTCGACCGCTTGGCGACCGAGGCCAGGCGCCACTCCGCGAAGGCCGAGGCGGCGGCGGCCACGGCCTGGTCGACCTCGGCGATGCCCGCGAAGTCGACGTGGCCGGCGACCTGGCCGGTGGCCGGGTCGAAGACGTCGCCACGGCGGGGCGCGGCACCGGCGGTGGCGACGGACGCGCCGCCGATCCAGTGGGTGATGTGCTTGCTCAAGGTCCTATGCCTCCGAAGTCCCGGGCGGCACCTCTGCCCGTTCCCCCCGGCTGCGGCGCGGCCCGGACGGGCCGGGCGGCGGCGGGGAGGCACGGGGCCACCGCGCTCACGGACCAGTCTGGTCGGAGCCGCGGCCCGCCTCAACGAACAGGCTGACGGTGATCCGGGATTCAGCCTTACAGGTCGTAGGCGGCGTCGCCCGATCGGGGGAACCTCAGCGCTCCTCGTCGTCCTCCAGGTACGGATCGTGCAGGCCGTCGGCGCACTCCTGGGTCTCCAGCAGGTCCAGCCGCAGGTCCTGCGACCAGGCCAGCGCCCAGCGCTTGAGCGCCCCGACGTCCACGCCGGTGCCCCGCGCGCGGAACCGCCCGTCGGCGGCCTCGGCCAGCGTCTCCAGCCGGTCGGCGAGCGCGGTCGGCTGGAAGTCGGCATCGAGCGCGGTGGCCAGGGCGAGCAGTTCGCCCTCCCGGTAGACGGCGGTCAGCGCGTGGACGTCGACCAGGTCCCGCGGGACGCCCCGGTCGGCGAGCAGCACGGTGGCCAGCGCGGCGGCGTCCTCCAGCGCCACCACCGCGACCGGGACCGGCGGCACGTCCTCGGCCGGCACGCCCGGGGACAGCCCGCCGCCGGAGGGCCCACCGCCGGACGGCACGTCGTCGGACGGACCGGCCGGCTCGCCCGGCGCGGCGAACTCCAGCCGGACCGGCCGGTGCCCGAGCGGTTCCTTCCGCAGCTCCACGGTGTGCGTCCGGCCGCCCAGGGTGAGCCGGACGGAGAGCTGTTCCAGCCGCGGGGTGCCCGGCCGTTCGACCGCCTCGGCGCCGGCCGCGCGATAGGCGGCGGCCAGTTCGGCCGCGGCGGCGGGCAGCTCGGTGCCGCCCGGGGCCGTGGCGCCGGTGGTCACCAGGGTCAGCCCGTCCTGCGGGCAGGCCGCGATGCCGTGGGCGCGCAGCGCGTGGCCGCCGGCCAGGGCGAGGCCGAGCCGGTCGCAGACCGGGCGGGCCAGCTCGGCCAGCCGCTGCTGGGCCGGGCCCGGGCCGAGGGCGGCGTCGAGGGTGCCGGGGGCGTCGGGGACGGTGGTCACGGTTCCAGTCTGGCGCGGCCGGCCGCCGCCCGCGTGCCACGTCCACCGGGCCCGGCCCGCCTTCGCGTCACGTCCACCGGGCCCTCCCCGCCCGCGCGGCGGGGTCAGCCGCCGGTGAGCCGGGCCGCCGCGTCGTGCAGGGCGAGTTCCAGCAGGACGGGGTCGTTGAGCCGTCCGCTGCCGTCCGGGGGGACCAGCCAGCGCAGGCCGCGGCAGCGCCGGACGGGGTGCGGGACGGCGATCCAGGTGCCCTCGCCGGCGCACCGCACCCCGGTGCCGAGCCAGCGGGCGGCGGTGCCGACGGGGACGAGGAAGCCCACGCCGCCGTCGGAGAGGTCGGTCAGCACCGGACCGCAGTAGCCGTTGTCGAGGAGGTCGACGGTGGGGTGGCCGAGGCGGCCGGGCACCGTGAGGACGTCCCAGCGGCGGCCGGCCGGGAGCAGGGCGAGGCCGAGGCCGGTCCGTTCCCAGGTGCGCCGGCAGGCGTCCGGGTCGTCGGCGGCCCGGCTCAGCCAGTCCAGCGCGGCGGCGCCGCCCGTCCCCCCTCCCGTCCCGCCGCCGTACGCTCCCCCGCCGGTGCTGCCGGGACCGCCGGTGCTGCCGGTGCCGCCGCTGCTGTTTGTCGTGCCGTTGGCCGTCATCGTGGTGTCCCCGTCCTCCGTACCGGTGCCGCTGGTCGTGCGGCGGGAACGCGAGGACCCGCCGCCACCAGGGAGAGGTGGACGGCGGGTCTCTCTTACACGGGTCGGCCGCATCCGTCGGCGCAGCGGCCGACGGA
>NZ_JBSGXP010000281.1:0-3451 GCF_053610105.1 Kitasatospora sp. NPDC054939
GCGGTGCCTGTCCGGCGGCCAGGGCGGTCAGTTCGCGGCCGGTGTCCCCGGCTCGGCGGGGGAACTCGCGGGCACGGTCGATCAGCGGATCCATGGCTGGTTTCCTCCTCGGGCCGCCGCTCTGCGGGCGCAGGGGCGCAGGTGGTCTTCAGGTACGGGGCGCCGGGTGCGGGCGGCGGGAGAGGGGTCCGGGCGGGGCCGGACGGGTCACGGCTGCGGTCGGGTGCGGCACGGCGCGGGTGTGTCCGGGCGCGCGCAGGCGGAACCGTGTGCCGCGCGTCCGCCGCCTCCCGGCGGCCTGACGCGTGGTCAAGAACAAGTAAAGCATGGGCATGTTCATCGCAAAAGGTCAAGCCGGGCCGGGGTGCCGGAGCACAACGGCAAGGACCCGGCGCGGACTGTGAAGTCCGCACCGGTTCCTGTCAGTTGACGCAGCCGGCCGCGCACGGGAGCACGCCGGGGCGCGGCTACGCGCCTACCGGGTCGACGACTCCGTCGACATCCACGAGCGCTGGAGCCCGGCCGCGTCCCGGCCGACAGCACGCCGACCGCTGCTAGCGTGCCGGAATGCGCGCGCTCACGGCCGTACCGACGGCGCTGGCGTTCACGCTCGCGGCCCTCCTCCCCCTGGCGTTCCCCGCCCCGCCCGGCCCGCCCGGGGCCGGCGCCGACCGGGCCGGGACCGGACCACAGCCGGTCGAGCGGCTGCGGGTCACCGTCCTGGAGACCCTCCCGCACGACCCCGACGCCTTCACCCAGGGCCTGGAGCTCGCCGGCGACCAGCTCTACGAGGGCACCGGACTGGTCGGCGAGTCCGCCGTCCGACGCGGCCCGCCCGGCCGGCCGCCCACCGTCGTCCGGCCGCTGGACCCCCCGCTCTTCGGCGAGGGCATCACCCTCGTCGGCCCGGCCCTGTGGCAGCTCACCTGGCAGAACGGCATCGCCCTCGAACGCGACGCGGACACCCTTGAGGAGCGGCGCAGGGTCCGCTACGACGGCGAGGGCTGGGGCCTGTGCCACCGGCCCGACGCCGGCCGGCTGGTCATGAGCGACGGCACCGCCCGGCTCACCCTGCGCGACCCGGTGTCCTTCGCCGTCACCGGCACGGTCACCGTCACCGCCGACGGCCGGCCCGTGGACGGTCTCAACGAACTGGAGTGCGTCGGCGACACCGTCTACGCCAACGTCCGGCCGACCGACCGGATCCTGCGCATCGACGCCGCCACCGGAGCGGTCACCGCCGAGATCGACGCCTCCGGCCTGCTCGCCGACCGGGAACGCGACCGCGCGGACGAGCTCAACGGCATCGCCGCCCTCCCCGGCGGCCGGGAACTCCTGCTCACCGGCAAACGCTGGCCCACCCTCTTCCGGGTCGCCCTCACCCCCCGGTAGCGACAGCCGGCCGGCAGACGTCGCCCCCGGTCCGGGCTGTCGGCGGGGCGTGGCATCATCGTCCGCCGTGCCGAACACCGTCTCCGCCGTCGCCCACCCGCAGGTCTGCCCGCACTGCGCCGCCCCGCTCGATGCCGACCCCCGCTTCACCGTCTGGTGCCCGGAGTGCGAGTGGAACCTCGTGTCCGAGGAGGAGGCCGCCGAGCACGCCGCCAAGGACCCGCGGACCCTCGCCCGCGAGCAGGCCGCCGCCGAACGCACCGACCAGGTCTTCCAGGAGGTCCTCGCCGGACGCGCCGACACCACCCGCCGGGACTGGCTCGCCGCCTCGGCCGTCGCCGGCCTGGTCCACCTGGCCACCGTCGGCCTGGCCGGCTGGGCGCTCTGGCTGCTCGTCACCGGCACCACCCCGCTGCGCTGCCTGGGCGCCGTCCTGCTGGCCGCCGCGTTCCTGCTGCGCCCGCGGCTCGGCCGGGTGCCGAACGACGCCGGGGTGCTCGACCGCGCCGCGGCGCCCGCCCTCTACGGGCTGACCGACCGCCTCGCCGCCGAACTCGGGGCCCCGCCGGTCGGGGTGATCCGGGTCGACGACTCGTACGGCTCGGGCATGTGCGTGGTCGGGCTGCGCCGCACCTCCGTCCTCACCCTCGGCCTGCCGTTCTGGGAGGCGCTCGACGACCGCGAGCGGACCGCGCTGCTCGGGCACGAACTCGCCCACCGGATCAACGGCGACCACCGCCACGGCCTCTGGCTCGGCTCGGCCGTCGACGCACTGGTCCACTGGCACGACCTGGCCCGCCCGCGCGAGCGGTCCACCGGGTTCAACGTGCTCATGCTGCTCGCCGACCACCTCGCCAACGCCGTCCTGAAGGTGCTCTCCCGGGTGCTGCTGCACGTCCTCCTGCTGCTCGACCGGCTCACCGCGCGGGCGGGCCAGCAGGCCGAGTACCGCGCCGACGAACTCTCCGCCCGGGCGGGTTCCAGCGAGGGGGCGACGGGGCTGCTGATGGCGTCCCTCCAGTCCGGGACGATCGAGACCGTCGTCGACCGGGTGCGCGCCCGGATCCTCTCCCGTCCCCGCACCGGCCACCGCGACCCGGCGCCCGCGGCCGACACCGACCTGCTCTGGCAGGAACTGCGCACCCGCCTCGCCGACGTGCCGGAGCAGGAGTGGGAACGGCTGCTGCGCCGCTCCCGGCACGAGGGCCACACCGTCGACGCGACCCACCCGCCGACCCACCTGCGGATCGCGCTCGTCGCCGGGCGCCCGCCCGTCCCGGCCGCGGTCACCCCGACCACCGCCGAGTGCGCCGCCATCGACGCCGAACTCGCCGTCCACCGCACCCGCATCGCCCGGGCCCTGCTCGCCGGCTGAACGCCCGCTCGGCCCCGTCCCGCCACCGCCGGCGCCCCTCGACCGGGGGCGCCGGCGGTGTGCTCCAACGGCCTTCGCCGCGCCATCGGCCGGTGCTACTGTCTGATCATGTCCAAGGCAGACATCGACGCCCTCACCGCCGAGTTCTTCGGCGCCTTCGACAACCGGGACGGCCGGACCGCCGATGTGGCGAGGCTGCGCCGACTGCTCCTCCCGGGCGGGGTGATCGTCAAGACCGGCCCGCAGTTCACCGCGTACACGGTCGAGGAGTTCATCGAGCCGCGCGAGCACCTGCTGGCCGGCGGCCGGCTGGTCGACTTCACCGAGTGGGAGACCTCCGAGCGCACCGAGATCGCGGGCGACATCGCCTCGCGCGTCGGCGAGTACCGCAAGTCCGGGGTGCTGGACGGCGAACCGTTCGAGGGCGGCGGGACCAAGACCATCCAGTTCGTCCGTACCCCGGACGGCTGGCGGATCTCCGCCTTCGCCTGGTACGACCTGCCCTGACGGCCCGGCCCCGGCGCACCGCCCGCCCGGCGAGCTGCGAACCGGAGCCGCGGCGCCGCCGCCCGGTTCAGCCGCCGGCGCCCGCGCCCGCGCTCGCCACGGGGAGGTCGTCGGTGGGCTTCAGCTCGGTCGGCCGCTTGCGCGCACCGAACAACCACCCCGCCAACGGCTCCACCC
>NZ_JBSGXP010000282.1:0-3423 GCF_053610105.1 Kitasatospora sp. NPDC054939
CGCCCCGGCCGTGCCGGTGGCGGTGGCGGCGGCGGTCCTCCCGGCCGCGGTGGCGGTCCGTGCGCTGCCCGGGCCCCGCCCGGGCACCCCCGGCGCCGGCCCGGCCGCCGCGGCGTACGGCACCGGGCTGGCCGGCCTGCTGCTGGTGCCGCTGGTGGCGGGCGGCGGGGACGCCGCGGCGACCGCGGCGCTGGTGGTCGCGGCGGCGCTGTCGGCGGGTTCGGCGCAGTGGGCGGCCCGCTGGTTCCGCCGGGTCGGCTCCGGGCACCTGGGAGCGGCGAGCACGCTCGCCGAGTTCCGCTCCCGGATGCGGCCGGTGCTGCCGGTGGCCGTCGCCCTGCACCTGACCGTGCTGGCGGTGCTGACCTTCGCCGCGCTGGCCGTGCTGACCGCCCTCGCCCCGCGCCCCGGGCCGGACCGCGGCGGCGGGCTGCTGCACACCGCGGCCGAGCGCGCGGACGCCGTCCAGTGGGCCGGGCAGGGCGCGCTGGGGCTGCTGCTGGTGCTCGCGGTCCTGCTCGCGCACGGCGGGCGGACCACGGCCGGTGCGCTGGCAGCGCTCGCCGGGCCGGTCGCCCTCGCGGCGCCCGCCGCCTGGGCGGGGGCCGGTCGGGCGGCCGGGCCGCTCGGCTGCGGGGCCCTGGCGCTCGCCGTGCTCGGGTACGCGTGGGCGGTCCTGGGCCGGGTCGGCGCGCACCGCTGAACCCGCCGCACGGCTCCGCTCGACCTGTCGCACGGGCCGCCCCGTCCGTTCCGTTCGCTCGGTCCGTTCGCTCCGTCCGTTCCGTTTCAACCGTCCGCCAGGTCGTCCGCGACCTCGCTTCGTGGAAGGACACCCCCGATGAGGGTGCTGCTGCTGGGCGCCGACGGCTTCATCGGCCGCCGGGTCACCGATCGTCTGCTCGTGGACCAGGATTTGCAGGTGACGGTGCTCGGCCGGCGTGACTCGGCCGACATCCGCTTCGACCTGACCACCGGCAGTCCGGGCGCGCTGGCCCGGTTCCTGGACGCGGTCGCGCCCCAGGTGGTGATCAACTGCGCCGGCGCGACCTACGGCAGCTCGCGCACGCTGATCCGGGCCAACACGCTGGCCGTCGCCACGGTCTGCGAGGCGATCCGGCGCAGCCGCGAGCCGGCCCGGCTGGTGCACGTCGGCTCGGCCGCGGAGTACGGGCCGGTGCCGGGCGGGGTGCCGGTGACCGAGAGCGCCGAGCCGCGCCCGGTCGGCCCGTACGGGGTGTCCAAGCTGGCGGGCACCGAGCTGGTACTGGCGTCCGGGCTGGACGCGACGGTGCTGCGGGTGTTCGACGTGGTCGGGCCGGGGGCGCCGACCGCCTCGCTGTTCGGCCGGCTGTCGGAGGGGCTGCGCCGGGCGCTGGAGCGGGACGAGCCGCAGGTGCGGATGCCGGATCTGTCCGGATACCGGGACTTCGTCGACGTCCGGGACGTCGCGCGGGCGATCCGGGCGGCGGCCGTGTCGGCGGCCACCGGGGTGATCAACATCGGCAGCGGGCACGCCGTCCGGGCCCGGGACGCGGCCCAGCTGCTGGTCCGGGCCTCGGGCTTCGAGGGGACGATCCTGGAGGAGAACCGGCAGGTCCTGCTGCCCGCGCAGGCCGTCGGGGCGGGTGACCACCCGCCGCACCCGCTGCTCCACCAGGCGGGCCACCCGCTGCCCGGGCACCGTCCGGCGGAGCACCGCCCGGGCGACGGCCGGGGGCCGGTGCCGGAGCCGGTGCCGTGGCGGCAGGCGGACGTCCGCACCGCCAGGGACCGTCTCGGATGGCGGACGCAGGTGCCGCTGGAGGAGTCGCTGGGGGACGTCTGGCTGGAGACCGCCTGCCGGGTCTGAGGGCTCCGCGCGGCGGCCGCGGGAGGGCGCAACGGCCCGGCGGGGGCGGGGACACGGGCGGTTGGAGGCCGCCCGCCGCCGGGGCCGTGCGCGGTCCCACCATCCGATGCCGGGCGTCTCGCCAGTCGGACGGGCTGTCTCGGAATACCGGGGCGGCATGACACTGTTGGCGTAGCAGAGCCACCTCGGTGGCGTAGCGCAAGCCCGAAGAGGTTGGCCCTGGCCAAACCTGAACCGACGACCAACGGAGTCCCCGTGTCGCTGCCACCCCTGGTCGAGCCGGCCGACGAGCTCACCGTCGACGAGGTCCGCAGGTACTCCCGCCACCTGATCATCCCCGACGTGGGCATGGCCGGGCAGAAGCGGCTGAAGAACGCCAAGGTGCTCTGCGTGGGCGCCGGCGGTCTGGGCTCGCCCGCGCTGATGTACCTGGCCGCGGCCGGCGTCGGCACCCTGGGGATCGTCGAGTTCGACGTGGTCGACGAGTCCAACCTGCAGCGGCAGATCATCCACGGGCAGTCCGACATCGGCCGCTCCAAGGCGGAGTCCGCGCGGGACTCCGTGAAGGAGATTAACCCCTACGTCGACGTGGTCCTGCACGAGGACCGCCTCGACAACTCCAACGTCATGGAGATCTTCTCCGGCTACGACCTGATCGTCGACGGCACCGACAACTTCGCCACCCGGTACCTGGTGAACGACGCCGCGGTGCTGCTCGGCAAGCCGTACGTCTGGGGCTCGATCTACCGCTTCGACGGCCAGGCCAGCGTCTTCTGGGCCGAGCACGGCCCCTGCTACCGCTGCCTCTACCCGGAGGCCCCGCCGCCGGGCATGGTCCCGTCCTGCGCCGAGGGCGGCGTGCTGGGCGTGCTCTGCGCGTCCATCGGCTCGATCCAGGTCACCGAGGCGATCAAGCTGCTGGCCGGCGTGGGCGACCCGCTGGTCGGCCGGCTGATGATCTACGACGCCCTGGAGATGAACTACCGCCAGGTCAAGGTCCGCAAGGACCCGAACTGCGCCGTCTGCAGCGAGAACCCGACGGTCACCGAGCTGATCGACTACGAGGCCTTCTGCGGCGTCGTGTCGGAGGAGGCGCAGGCCGCCGCCGCCGGTTCGACCATCACCTCGCAGCAGCTCAAGCAGTGGCAGGACGACAAGGAGGACATCTTCCTGGTCGACGTCCGCGAGCCCGGCGAGTACGAGATCGTCAACATCCCGGGCGCCACGCTGATCCCGAAGAACGAGTTCCTGATGGGCAACGCGCTGGAGGCGCTGCCGCAGGACCGGAAGATCGTGCTGCACTGCAAGTCGGGCGTGCGCTCGGCCGAGGTGCTCGCCGTGGTGAAGGCGGCCGGCTTCGCCAACGCCGTCCACCTGGGCGGCGGCGTGCTGGGCTGGGTCAACCAGGTCGAGCCGCACAAGCCGGTGTACTGACCGGCATCGCGCGAACGCGGAAGGGGGCCCCGCCCGCGGGGCCCAGGCCCGGTGCCCCCGCGTGTGGCCCGCGTAGCGCGCCCCGGGGGGAACGAGGGGGACCCCCCACACCGCGGCCAGTCGCGGCAGCCCCGTGG
>NZ_JBSGXP010000283.1:0-3284 GCF_053610105.1 Kitasatospora sp. NPDC054939
CAGTACCGCGCCGACGTCCTGGACGGCTTCCTCGCCGCGACCGGACTCTCCCTCGACCTTCCGCCACCGTCACCTTGAAGCGCCGAAGTCAGTAATGGGCCGAGCGGTTGGCGCGCACCCGCTGGCCCGACGAACTGTCCGGCGTCAGCTGGTCCTACGGCGTCCCGGTCACATACGCGAGGGAACTCGCCGAGTACTGGCGCTCCGACTTCGACTGGCGCGCGCAGGAGGCCGCGCTCAACCGGTTCGACCAGTTCACCACCGAGATCGACGGGCAGAACATCCACTTCCTGCACGTGAGATCCCCTGAGCCCGACGCACCGCCGTTGATCATCACGCACGGCTGGCCGGGCTCGGTCGCCGAGTTCTGAAGATCATCGGCCCGCTCACCGACCCGCGGGCCCATGGCGGCGACCCCGCCGACGCGTTCCATGTCGTCGCTCCCTCCATCCCGGGGTTCGGGTTCTCCGGGCCGAGCATCCAGCCGGGCTGGGACCTTCCCGGGTCGCGCGAGCCTGGGCGGAGCTGATGCGGCGTCTGGGCTACGAGCGCTATGGCGCCCAGGGCGGCGACAGCGGCGGCGTGATCTCGCCCGAACTCGGCCGTGTCGCCCCCGGAACGTCGCCGGGGTGCACGTCAACGGCGGACTGGGCTTCCCGACCGGCGACCCGGCAGAGTTCGACGGATTGTCGGCGGTCGAACTGGAGCGGCTCGGGCAGTAGCAGGACCAGGACGGCAGCGGCTATGCGATCATCCAGGCCACCCAGCCGCAGACCGTCGCGTTCGGCCTGACCGACTCGCCGGCCGCACAGCTGGCGTGGATCGCGGAGAAGTTCAAGGAGTGGACCGACCCCGCCCACGAGCTTCCCGAGGACGCCGTCGACCGGGACCAGTTGCTCACCGATGTGAGCATCTATTGGCTGACCGGCACCGCCGCCTCCTCGGCCCGACTGTACAAGGAGAGCGTGAAGTCCTGGGGCTCGGCCGCCACCGCGTCCACGGTGCCCCACGGCGTCGCCGTCTTCCCCGGTGACCCGGGAGTGCGTCGCATCGCCGAACGCGAGCACGACGTGGTGCACTGGTCGGAGTTCGACCGCGGCGGCCACTTCCCCGCGGTGGAGGCCCCCGACCTGCTCGTCGATGACATCCGGGCGTTCTTCCGGCTGGTCCGCTGAACCGCCACCGCCCGGTGCCCGAGGAACCAGGGCTGTGCCGCCAGCCCCCGCGCCCCCGTGAACCGCTCGCCCCCCAGGAGTCCTGCCCGCATGTCCGAACGTCTGCCCAAGGTTCCACGTTTCACCTGGTCCCAGGTGTTGCCCGCTCGTCGGCCCCGCGCTCGCGGGGGTCAGCCGGACCAGAACCAGGACTCGCGGACGAAGCCGCGCCGTCGGCCGGTGGCCGCCCGGCGCGGGAGCGCCTCCGCCTGTCGCGGCAGCGTCAGGCGGCCGATCAGGTCCTGCGCGAGATGACCATGATGTATTCGCAGGGAGCATTCGTCCGGTTGGCGAAGCCGTGGTCCGCATCGGCTTGGAAGAACAGGGAGTCGCCTGTGTCCAGGGTCTCGCTGATCCCGCCGATCGCCACGGTGAGGGTGCCTTTCAGCACCACGAGTTGTTTCTCCGTACCCGGCGGGTACGCGGGCAGCAGCCCGGTGGAGACCTGCGCGGGGAGGTAGTGGACGACCATCTCGGCTCGTCCCGCGCCCGGGGCCGCCGACACGATGTGCCGCTCGAAGCCGGTTTCCGGGTCACGGAAGACGGGGCGGTCGTTCTTGCGCATGGCGATGGCCACACCGGACGTGGCAGCAGCCGGCGCACCGACCAGCTCCGAGAGCGACGCATCGAGCGCGTGGGCGATCCTGAACGCGATGCCGATCGTCGGGCTCTTCTCGCCGCGTTCGACCTTGGACAGCATCGCCCGGCTGACCGACGACTGTGCGGACAGCTGCTCCAGCGTCAGGCCCGCCTCCTCACGGCGTCGCCGCACGTTGCCGCCGAACGCGCCGGCCAGGTCGTCACCGCCCCGCGGTTCGGCCGCTCTTCCGTCTTGCCCGACCACCGTGCTCCTCGATCGATGTGTGCCTCGCTGCCCACAGTGTAAGGTCCTCTCCTAAAGAAGATCTGATCTTCTATCAGAGACGCGCGGCGTGCGCCCAACACCACGGAGTGGTTCATGCGTTTGATTTCGAGTGGCCGCCACCATGCCACGTTCGAGTTCGGCAATCTGCGAGTGGTCTCGTTACGAGACGGGTACATCGACATGCCGCCGACACGGCTCCGCAACGAGGACGGACGCACCCTCGACGAGCTGCCGGCCGCCGTCCCGCTGGCCGGCGACAACCTGCGACTGTCGGTCAACGCCTTCTTCGTCACCGACGGCACGCGGTCGGTCCTCATCGACACCGGCGCATCCGACGCCTGGCACGACCCCACCATGGGATTGATCTACGACGCGCTCGACGAAGCGGGAATCGACCGCGCGCAAGTCACCGATGTGGCCATCACCCACAAACACGAAGACCACGTGAGCGGCCTGATCGCACCGGGCGGTTCGGAGGCGTTCGCCGCACTGGAGCGCGTGTGGATCGGCGCGGGCGACGCCTCGGTGTTCACCGGGCGCCTCGAACCGATCCGGGACCGGGTCGTACCCGTGTCGGAGAAGGTCGCGATCAACGACTGGACCACCGCGGTCCCGACCCCCGGCCACACCCCCGGCCACACCGTCTACCACATCAGGAGCAGCACCGGCCACCTCCTCGTGTGGGGCGACACCGTCCACGTCCCCACGCTCCAATTCGATCAGCCGAACGTGTCCTGGGAGCTCGACGGCAACCAGACCCAGGCCCGCACCGCGCGAGCGGCCCTCCTCGAACAACTGACCCGACCCCACCACTACGTAGCCGGCGCCCACCTTGACTCACCCGGCATCGCCCGCGTGACCCCCTCCGGCGACGGCTACGCGCTGGAGTACCTCGCACCACCGATCGGCTGACCCGAGCGGTGGTCCGACCACGCCCCGGTGACCGTGCACTACGACCGGGACTTCTGACCCGTCCCGGTGCGTCCCCCATCGCACGGGGGAAGCGGACCCACCATCACCGGATCCCAAGCCTGTACCCGGCACTCCCGTCCACACGGGCGGCCTCCGCCCACGCCAGCCCGCGGATTCCGCACCTCCCGTTCCCGGCCGATACGTCGTGATCGATCGAAGGTCGGTGCCCCAGGGAAGGCGCGAGACGGTCCCGGGTGCGCCGCCCAGGCCCGGCCGGGCCTGGGCGGCGCACA
>NZ_JBSGXP010000284.1:0-3151 GCF_053610105.1 Kitasatospora sp. NPDC054939
CCGGGGGAAACGGGGGGGCCGGGGGGGCTGGGGCGCACCGGGCCCGGACTGTTGGTAGCGGGGACAGGATTTGAACCTGCGACCTCTGGGTTATGAGCCCAGCGAGCTACCGAGCTGCTCCACCCCGCGTCGGTGAACCCGACTCTACGGTATGGCGGCCGCCCGACGCGAATCCGCTTCCGCGACCGCCGCCGCCCCTGCACCCGCTCCCGGCGGCCGGTGCTCGCTCGGCGAGAGCGATCATCGGGGCACCGGGGGCCGGCCCTGAGGTTCAGCGGCGGCTCCGCAGGGTGCGGCGGGCGTAGTCGGCTGCGACCGCGAGGAGCAGGGGCCCCCAGGCCACGAGGGGGAGGTAGCAGAGGGTCATCACCAGCCCCGCGAGGCCCTGCGGGGCGTCGGGGTCGCTCAGCTCCTCGCCCCAGCCGCCGAGGAGTGAGGACAGGCCCAGCCAGGTCAGCGCGGCGCCGCCCAGCGCGGCCGGGACGATGGCGGCGAGCGGTCGGACCCTGCGGTTGCCGATCAGCGGTATCCAGCGCGGCACGACCTCGCCCCAGGGCCGGACCAGACCGAGGGTCAGGAAGGCCAGCGCCTCGGTCAGCACGCTCAGGAGCACGCAGTAGAGCGTTCCCCAGCCGGGCTGGTGCTCGGCGGCGATCCTGGCCGTCTCGCCACTGAAGCCGACCGGGATGCCCAGCCCGAAGACGATGCGCCACAGCCCGGAGGGCACGGTCGACCAGACGGCGGCTCTGGCGGCGAGTTCGGCCCAGCGCGGGACCGGGGCGACGGCCGACGGGGCGGTCGGCCGGCCGGCCCGGTGGAAGGAGGAGCGGGCGGACGGCTGGACGGCGGTCGGGTTGTCGATCATCGGATTGGCTTCCTCTCCCGGCGGCCCCGTCGGCCGCTGCGATGCCTCCACACTGCTGGTCGGACGGGGTGCGGGAACAGATGTCGATCGGCAGGTTCGGGCGGCCCGGCCGACGGCGAGGATGTGCCGATCGGCACATGTGGGCGGGCCCGGCGGTCCGTAGGCTGGGCGGCATGTGGGGGACGACATGGTGATGGGACAGGTGCTCGCGGCCGCGGCCGTGCCGAGCACGGTGCTGCTCGGCCTGACGGCGCGGCGACGGTACGGGACGCCGGCTGCGGCGGGGGCGGCCGGGGTGGTGTCGCTGGCGGTTACCGCCGGCGCCCGCGCGGTCGGCGGGTGGTCGGAGGAGGAGGACCGGCTGCCCGCGTTGGTGGGGCTGGCCGAACTGGGCCTGCTGCTCCTGATGGTGGTGCTCGCGGTGCGGTTCGGCCGGCGGTGGACCGGGGCGTCGGCGGCGTCGGCCGCCGGGTTGGCGGTGGCGTGCTGGCCGTCCCGCTTCGAGGGGTTCGACGAAGCGGGCGGGCCGCTGACGCTCGCCGGGTTCGGCGCGGTCTTCGTCGTACCGGCGGCGCTGGCCGGGCTGTACCTGCGCGGGCAGGACGACGCGCGGCGCCGCTCGGTGACCGCGGCGCGCACCGCGCAGCGGATCGAACTCGCGCACGACCTGCACGACTTCGTGGCGCACGACGTCAGTGGCATGGTCGCGCTCGCGCAGGCGGGCACGGTCCTGGCCGCCTCGGACCCGGTCCGGGCGGCGGCGCTGTTCGAACGGATCGAGCAGGCCGGGCAGCAGGCGCTCGGCTCGTTGGACCGGACCGTCCACCTGCTGCGGACGCCGGAGGCGGAGGAGGCGAGGGACCGGGCGGGGAGGGACCGGGGCGCCGAGCGGGGGCCGCAGCCGGGGTTGGACGACCTGGCGGCCCTGGCCGAGCGGTTCGCCGAGTCCGGCGGCACCGCTGTGCAGTTGCAGACCCCGCCGGAGGGGACGGAGGTGCCCCGCGAGGTGGCGGCGACGGCGTACCGGATCGTCGTGGAGGCGCTGACCAACGTGCGGCGGCACGCGCCCGACGCCCGTGTGGTCGAGGTGCGGGTGCACCGCGGCCGCGATCGGCTGGAGGTCGCGGTGACGGACGACGGCACGGGGGGCGCCGCGGCGGCGGGGACCCGTCGTGGCGGCGGCAGCGGGCTGGCCGCGCTGGCAGCCCGGGCGGAGGCGCTGGGCGGCACGCTCACCGCGGGCCGGAAGGAGGGCAACTGGCAGGTCGTCGCCACCATGGGCATCAGGCCTGCGGCCGGTCCGCCGGCACGGCGAGCAACCGTGTGAGCCGGCTTCCGGACCCGCCGCGAGCGCAGCGGCATTCCGATCGGCCAGGGCGGCGACCTCGCTGCGATGCCGGGCCGGAGGCTTTCGGCGACGGCCCCGTCCTGCCCCGGCACACCGTGTGACCTCGGCCTTCTGATATCACTGGCAACCTGCGACGGCACGACAGAACGGAATCTCGACCCGTGGACGACCGGAATCACGGCGGAAGTCACGAAGGGAATCACGACGCGGATCACGACGGGCTCCCCGGCTACTGGGATCCGCTGCCGACCGCCCGGCAGCTGCTCGCCGAAGAACCGTCGCTGGACCAGTTCGGCGGGCTCTGGGAGGAACGCAACTGGCGCAACGTGCCCGGTCCGTTCTACGGCGCCGACACCGACAGCATGCAGATGGGCCGCCACGACGCACCGTTCCACCTCGCCTACGACGACGACCACGGGCCGCTGAGCGGACGGGAGTTCGTCTACCGCCAGCCGGCCGACCCCGCGCAGACGGAGGACCTGCTGAACGGCTGCGTCTTCGGCCACGGCGGCTTCGCGATGGACGGCGACGACCACTGGAGCGTCCCGGCGGTCCGCGAGTGGTGGCAGGAGCGCGGGCGCGTACGCGAATGGGCGGTCACGGCCGAAGCCCGCTGGTCGCGCGTGGACGGCACGTACCGCGGGCACTACCGGGACGCCGCCCAGGGGCTGCGCGACTACATCGCCCACCTCGACCACGGGCTGGAGGAGTACCTGCGCGGCTACCTCTTCTGGCTCGACGAACGCCGCCCGCACCGCGCGGGCGAGCCGCTCCCCCTGCTGGACGGTCGGCCGCGGCGCGGTGCGCCCGCGCCCCCGCTCGCCACGGCAGCTGCACCCGTCCCCGGCGACAGCATCTGACGCTCCGCCATGAGAGGCGGGCGGCGCCGACGCCACGCCCTTCGACGTCCGGCGCCGACCGTGGGCGGGCCCCGGTTC
>NZ_JBSGXP010000285.1:0-3094 GCF_053610105.1 Kitasatospora sp. NPDC054939
TCGAGGTGGCCGATGTTGCCCTTGAGCGAGCCGATGGTGCAGGAACCGGTGCCGCCGAACGCCCGGGACAGCGCCTGCACCTCGATCGAGTCGCCGATCACGGTGCCGCTGCCGTGGGTCTCGACGTAGTCGATGTCCTCCGGGTCGACCTCTGCGGCGGCCAGGGCCTCCGCGATCACCTCGGCCTGGCCGGCGACGGTCGGCGCCGTGAAGCTCGCCTTGACCCCGCCGTCGTTGTTGACGGCCGACCCCTTGATCACGGCGTGGACGGTGTCGCCGTCGGCGAGCGCGTCCTCCAGCCGCTTCAGCACGACCACGCCGACGCCGTTGCCGAAGACGGTTCCCCGGGCGTCCGCGTCGAACGGGCGGATGCGACCGTCCGGGGAGAGGAAGGCCCCCTCTTGGTAGAGGTAGCCGGTGTTCTCGGGGACCTTGTAGGAGACCGCGCCCGCAAGGGCCATGTCGCACTCGTAGTTGAGCAGGCTCTGGCAGGCGGCGTGCAGTGCGACCAGCGAGCTGGAGCAGGCGGTCTGGACCGGGAAGCCCGGGCCGCGCAGGTCGAGCTTGTACGACACCCGGCTGGTCAGGAAGGCGAGTTCGAAGCCCAGGCCGACGTTCTCGCCCTTGATCTCCTCGCCCTGCTCCAGGTTGCTGAGGATGTTCCCGAGGTAGGCGGTGGTGCTGGCGCCGCCGAAGACGCCGACGCTGCCGTCGTACCGGGCGGCGTCGTAGCCGGAGTTCTCCAGCGCGGACCAGGCCGTCTCCAGGAAGAGGCGGTGCTGCGGGTCCATGATCTTGGCCTCGCGGGCGGTGTACCCGAAGAACTCCGCGTCGAACAGGCCGATGCCCTCGAAGCGCGGGGCGGCCTTGACGTAGTTCGGCTGCCCGTGGACCTCGGGGGGCACCCCGGCCTCGGCCAGCTCCTCGTCCGTCAGGGCGACGATCGACTCGACGCCGTCGCGCAGGTTCGACCAGAACTCGGTCAGGTCTCCGGCGCCGGGGAAGCGCCCGGCCATCCCGATGATCGCGACACCGTCCCGCTCCGGGAGATCCGTGGATTCAGTGGTCATCATTCGCCCCTTGCCGTGCGCCGCCGCTGCTGGCGCCGCCGCTGCTGCATCTTCTCTCTGCGGTCCTCAAGTGCCCTGATGCTGTTGTCTGTTGCCTGCTGGACGGGCTGCTCGACCAGGCCGGCCAGGTGGGCGACCGTCAGCCCCTCGTACAGGTCGCCGAGGGTGAGCTTCGCGCCCAGCCTCGTGTTGACGGTGCTCACCAGCTGGATGGCGATCAGGGAGTTGCCGCCCAGATCGAAGAAGCTGTCCTGGATGCCGACCTTCTCGATGCCCAGCAGGTCCTGCCACACCTCGCAGACCGTGCGCTCGGTGTCGCTGCGCGAGGCCACGAACTCGGTGAGGATGTCCGGGCGTTCGTGCGCGGCGGCGGCGGGCTCCGGGGCGGTGTCCTGGTCCAGCGAGAAGGCGCTCGCGAAGAGCGCCGCGAGCTCGGCGGGCGACACGACGACCTGCGACTCCGAGGCGCCGGCCAGGACGGTGTCGAGGGCCCGCAGCCCTTCGGCGGTCGACATGGCGCGCTGGTCCACCCGCTCGACGCCGGACGGCGTGGCGGGGCTGGCCGCCATGCCGACCTCCCGCCACGGGCCCCAGTCGATCGAGATCACCCGCCGCCCGCGGCCGCGGTCCTGGGCGAAGGCGTCGAGGAAGCAGTTGGCGGCGCAGTAGTCGACCTGGCCGACGCTGCCGATGTTGGCGCCGTTCGAGCCGAACAGGACCAGGAAGTCCAGCTCCTGGTCCGCCAGGGCCTCCTCCAGCACCAGGGTGCCGCGCACCTTGGGCCGCAGCACCTCGGCCGCCGCCTGGAGGTCCTTGAGCTGGATCAGGCCGCCGCCGGCGACGCCCGCCGTGTGGAAGGCGCCGTGGACGGAACCCCAGCGCAGGGTGGTCTGCCGGACGGCCTCGCTCATCGCGGCCGGGTCGGTCACGTCGGCCTGGAGCACCAGGAGCTCCGCGCCCGCGTCCCGCAGCCGGACCAGGGTCCGTACGGTCTCGGTGAGCCGGCCCTGGCCCGGATTGCGGGCGAGCCACGCGTCCCAGTCGGCGGCGTCCGGCAGCCGGGTGCGCGCGGTGAGCGCGACCCGGGCGCCCGCGGCCGCGAGGTGCTCGGCCAGGGCCAGGCCCAGGCCGCCGGTGCCGCCGGTGACCAGGTAGACACCGCCCCGGCGCACCACCGGCGACCCGTCGGGCCGGGGCAGCGGCCGCGGTAGGAAGTGCTGGGACCAGCGGTGGCCGCCCCGGTGGGCGACCGTCTCTGGGCCCGGCTCCGGCTCAACGGCCAACTCGGCTACGAGCCGGTCCAGTTGGGCCGAGGTGGGGGCCCCGTGGCAGTCGAGGTCGACGCTGCGGCAGGTGGTGCCGGGCAGTTCGCGGGGCAGCACGCGGCACGGGCCCAGCAGGGTGGCCTTCAGCGGTGCGAGCGCCTCGGCGCCGGTGACGTCGTGCAGCCCGTTGCTGAGCACCCAGATCCGGCGCGGCTCGCCGTCCGGCTGGCGGACGAGGGCCTGGGCGAGGCGGATCAGGCTCTCGAAGCCGTGCTGGAGGCTGCCCTCCTCGCCCGGCGCGGTGACGTTCCAGGCGTGGACGATGCGGCTGGGCAGGCCGGCGGGGCCCGCCCGCAGCGCGTCGATCAGCCGCTCGTAGCCGGCCCCGTCGGCCGGGTCGATGCTGTACCGGCCGTCCCCCGACTCGGACCAGGCGTCGGCCGCCGCCACCACGGTGACGGTGGCGCCGCCGGAGCGCAGCCGCTCGGCGAGCGCCTCGCCCACGCCCAGCCCGTCGGCGAAGACCAGCCAGTGACGGTCGTGGTCCGGCCGCACCCCGGCGGGGAGGGCGGCCCGCTGCCAGGACGGGGCGTAGAACCAATCCTGGATGTCGTCGCGGCGCGCGGTGCCGGCGCTGCCGAGGACCGGTGCCGAGGTCTGCCGGTCCAGCCAGTAGCGCTTGTGTTGGAAGGGGTAGGTGGGCAGGGGGATGCGGCGGCGCTGCTGGAGGGCGTAGTAGTTGGTCCAGTTGGGGGTGGT
>NZ_JBSGXP010000286.1:0-3074 GCF_053610105.1 Kitasatospora sp. NPDC054939
TCACCGCGGGGGCCCGCGGTGACGGCCGCAGCTACGAAGCCGCCCCGGGGTTCAGTCCCGCACGGCATCCGGCCCGGCCGCGGCGACGACTGCGGCCACGGCGGGGTCGGCCTCGAAGGACTCCGCGGGCAGGACGGTGTTGCCCTCCAGTCGTACGCCCGCCGGGGCGTCGCCCGGGTCGGCGTCCCAGAGGTTGCCCCGGAAGACGACCTCCTCCAGCGGCGGTGCGACGTGCAGGGCGATCGGCGTGTCCGCGCGGAGCACCGCGTTGCCCTCGACGGTGACCCAGGCCGCCCCGTAGTCCAGGTAGAGGCCGAAGTTGTACGGCGTGACGGTGTCGCGCACCACGTTGCCCCGCACCAGCGCCCCGTCCTCGGGCGAGGTCCCCTGCGGGCCGGAGAGGTAGATCCCGCCGCCGTCCGCCAGGACCTGCATGGTGTCGTGCACCAGGTTGTTCAGCACCCGGGTGCCGTGCCCGCCGTACACCACGATGCCCGCGTGCGGTGTCTCGGCGACCTCGTTGTGCGCCAGCACGGTGTCGGCGGCGCCGGACACCAGGACGGCGGGCGAGCCGCTGTGCTCCAGGCCGACCCGGCGCACCCGGTTGCGCTCCACCCGGTGCCGGGCGGCGCCGTCACCGATCACGATGCCGCCGCCGCACACCTCCTCGACCAGGTTGCCGCGTACGGTGTTGTCCGCCCCTTCGCCCCTGAACTCCAGTGCCACCGCGCCGAGTCGGGTGAAGCGACAGCCCTCCACGAGCACCCCGGACGCGTTCTCGAACACCACCGTGCCGGGCATGGACGCCGACTCGACGGGTACCGTCACCCGCCCGTCGGCCTCCTCCGCCCCCAGCTCGACCACCATCAGCTCGCCGCCGTCGTAGTGCCCGTTGCCGTGGTAGTGCACGTAGCCCCGGTCCGAGGCGGGGCGCAGCCAGGTGGAATCGGCGAAGGTGATCCCCCGGAAACTGACGTCGCGCACCCCGGCGGCGTGCAGCAGGACCTCCAGTACGGGGACCACCGCCTCTCCGCTGCCCGGCCCGAACTCCTCGCTGGGCAACGGCAGATGGTGCAGCACGCCGTCGCTGTGCGCGAAGGTCCCGGGGGTGAGCAGGGCGGGGCTGTTCACCGCGAACGCCGGCCGCTCGGCCCCGTTGGACTCCCGGACGACGCCGTCCCCCTCCCAGGCGCCGACCGCGCGGTAGAGCGCGTGCGCCCGGGCGAAGGCGGGCTGGGCCATGACGGCCTCCCACCGGCCGGCCCGGGCGGGCTGGGCTTTGTGGAGGCGGGCCACCGGGAGCCGGGCCTCCGACCACGGGTAGGCCCCGCGGTAGACGAACTCGACCGCGTCGCCCGTCAGTTCGGGGCCTTCGAGCAGGTGGCCCACTTCGCTCACCCCGGTCACCCGGGGGGCCGCGGCGCCGTCCAGCGGGGCTTCGGCCCGCGGCACCCGGCGGCCGTCGACGGACAACTGCCGCACGGGCGCCGGGCCCGACGGTGCGCGGCGCACCCCGTCCTCGCCCCGCACCCAGCCGTCCACGACCCGGCCGCCGCTGACGACGGCCTCCTCCGGTTCGCCGGTCGCCCAGCCGTACGCCTGGTAGGTCACACCGGAGTGCTCGGCGGTCAGCTCCAGCGGACGGGCCAGCCGGTGGAATCCGGCCCGCAGGTTCACCACGTCACCCGCCCGGGCGGCCTCGCGGGCGCGTTCGAGGGTGGCGAACGGCTGCTCCCGGGTACCGGGTGCGTTGTCATCGCCGTGCGGATCGACGAAGAATTCGGCAGGCATGGGCCCTCCCTCGGCTGTGTACACCATAGACCGCCCTGTGTATCGTGTACACCGGCAGGGAGTCAAGAAGGGAGTCAGGATGGTGGACCCGGAGCGCAGCACCGAACTGCTGTGGAGCACGCCCCCCGCGGGCGCGCTCAGCCTCGAACGGATCGTGCACGCGGCCGTCCGGCTCGCGGACGCCGAGGGCCTGGCCGCCGCCTCCATGCGACGGGTGGCCGAGGCGCTCGGCTACACCACCATGGCGCTCTACCGGCACGTGCCCGGCAAGGCCGAACTCGTCGACCTGATGCGGGACGAGGTCCTGGGCGAGACGCTCGTGCCGGAGGCCGCGTCCGAGGGCGCCGACTGGCGTGCGGAGCTGACCGCCTGGGCCCTGGCCGGGCTGGAGGTGCACCGCCGCCACCCCTGGCTCGCCGAGGCACCCGCGAACCGCCCGGTGCCCGGTCCCCAGGCGGTGGCGGTCTTCGAGCAGGCCCTGGCCGCGGCGGACCGCACCGGGCTGCCGCCCGCCCAGGTGGTGGCCGTGGTGACCATGGTCGGCGGGTTCGTCGAGAGCACCGCCCGCCAACTGGCCGCCGCGGCGGCCATGGAGAGCCGCACCGGCGTGGCCGACGAGGACTGGTGGCAGGAGCGCGGCACGATCTTCCAGCACCTGGACCGCTATCCCACCCTCGCCCGGATCTACCACGCGGGCGGCTACGACACCCCGATCGACCCCTTCACCTTCGGCCTGGACCGGGTCCTGGACGGCGTCCAGGCACTTGTCGACGCCCACGGCCGGGACGGCGCGCGGGCCGGTGCCAGGGCGGGACGCGACGAGGGCCGTGACGAAGGTCGTGACGAATCGCGTGACGAAACTCGCTGCGCGGTCTGCGGTACCCCGCTCCCGCCCGCCACCACCGGCCGTCCCCGCACCTTCTGCTCCCCGGGCTGCCGCCAGTCCGCCTACCGCGCCCGCCGCCGCCCGCACACCCCGTGACCACCCTTCCGTAGCCCCGGGGCCGAGGACCGGGGCCGGAGCCGGGGCCGGGGCCGGGGGCGCGGCGCGACCGCGGGCACACGCCGGTCGCCGGGCGCCCGCCGACGGGTGCTCGTCAGCGGGAGGTGAGCCAGTGGGCGAGGAGCGTGAGGGGCAGCGCCCCGGCGGCCCCGGCAGCGCCCAGGAGTGCCCGCCGGGCGAGGACCCGCACGGCGGGCCGGGTCCGGCGCGCGCGGCGCCCGGAGCGGGCGGAGCGGACATCGGCGGGTTGAACGGTGGGCTTCATCGAGGTCCTCCGGAG
>NZ_JBSGXP010000287.1:0-3070 GCF_053610105.1 Kitasatospora sp. NPDC054939
ACGAACTCAGCTGGTCGACCATCGTGTTGATCGTGGTCTTGAGCTCCAGGATCTCCCCGCGCGCATCCACCCGGATCTTCTGCGACAGGTCGCCGCGCGCCACCGCGGTGGCGACCTCGGCGATCGAGCGGACCTGGCCGGTCAGGTTGCCCGCCATGAAGTTCACCGAGTCGGTCAGGTCCCGCCATGTCCCCGAGACGCCCTTCACATCGGCCTGGCCGCCGAGGATGCCCTCGGTGCCGACCTCGCGGGCCACCCGGGTCACCTCCCCGGCGAACGAGCCGAGCTGGTCGACCATCGTGTTGACGGTGTTCTTCAGCTGCAGGATCTCGCCCCGCGCATCGACGGTGATCTTCTGCGACAGGTCGCCCTCGGCCACCGCCGTGGCGACCTGCGCGATGTCGCGCACCTGGGTGGTGAGGTTGCCCGCCATCGCGTTGACGGAATCGGTCAGGTCCGCCCAGGTCCCCGACACGCCCGGCACCTGTGCCTGCCCGCCGAGCCGGCCCTCGGTGCCGACCTCGCGGGCCACCCGGGTCACCTCGGAGGTGAAGTGGGACAGCTGGTCGACCATGCCGTTGAACACGGTTGCGATCTCGCCCAGCAGCCCGCCCGCGTCGCCCGGCAGCTCCGTACTGAAGTCGCCGTCCCGCACCGCCGTCAACCCGGCCAGCAGCAGCCGCAGTTCCTGCTCGCCGACCTGGGTGGCCGGCCCTCCTTCGGGATGGGGTCGAGCGCCGTTGGGCGTGGTCGGGACAGCCATCGAACGTCGCCTCCGTAGAACGCCGGGCCGGCGGCCGGCACCCGATCGTGGGTACCCGGGAGCACCGGCCGGAGCAGCCGACCGCCGTCCCACCCGTGGTGGACCGTTCCTCGGAGGCTACCCCAGGCCAGAGAGCACAGGGCAACCGTCGGTGACGAGGACCCGCGCCCCGGGCAGCCTCCACCGACGCACCCGCGGGCCTTCACGAAATCTTCTCGACCGGCACCTGCATCGAACCCGCCGTCCCGGGTAGCGGCCGTTGCGACCGTGCCGTCACGAGGAAGGGACTCCCATGGTCGCGCCCACCGGTGAACTGCCCGTCTCCGTCGCCCCGTCGACGGCGGACCCGTCCTGCGAAGCCGCCACCGACGCACAACTGCGCGAGCAACTGGTACCGGAACTGTCCGACACCGGGGACCCGCGGGAGATCGCCCCCGCCGACGCCCGCGAACTCAACCGGACCCTGCTGCTGCGCCTCGCCGACCTGGAGGAGGGCACCCGGGAGTACTCCTACGTCCGCGCCACCCTCGTCGAGATGAACCTCTCCCTGGTCAAGTACGCGGTCCGCCGCTTCAGCGCCGCCCGCGAGCCCCGCGAGGACCTGCTCCAGGTCGGCGCGGTCGGCCTGATCAAGGCCATCGACCGCTTCGACCCCGAACTCGGCGTCGAGTTCACCACCTTCGCCATGCCGACGATCCTCGGCGAGATCCGCCGCCACTTCCGCGACACCACCTGGGCCGTCCACGTGCCCCGCCGCCTCCAGGAACTGCGGATCACCCTGGCCAGGGCCCAGGAGGGCCTGGCCCGCGAACTCGACCGCGCCCCCACCGTCGCCGAACTGGCCGCCCGCCTCGCGCTCTCCGAGGAGGAGGTGATCGAAGGGCTGACGGCCGCCAACGCCCACACGGCCGGCTCCCTCGACGGCGCGGAGACGGACGACGGACAGCCGCGCCCGATCGGCGAGCGCCTCGGCGCGGACGACCGGCAACTCGCCCTCGTCGACGACCTCGTCGCCCTCAAGCCGCTCGTCGCCGACCTGCCGGAACGCGACCGGCTCATCCTCTCGATGCGCTTCTGCGAGGACCTGACGCAGTCCCAGATCGGCGAACGGCTCGGCCTCTCCCAGATGCACGTCTCCCGCCTGCTCAGCCGCACCCTGAAGCGGCTGCGGGCGGGCATGGACGCCACCTGACCGTGCGCCGCGGTCCGACCCGAGGGGCGCGAACCCGGCGCAACACCCCGCTACTCGCTTGGCCGAGAGGCGCAATCTCCGTAAGGTCGGAGGGCACGGAACGGAGGGGACGACGATGATGCCATCCGGCAACAACCAGGCGAGCAGCACGCTGACGGCCGCCGAGGCCCGCGCGGAGCTGACCGTGGAGACCCGCACCACGGAGTCCGGCGCGGTCGTGTGCGCCCTCGCAGGAGACCTCGACATCGAGACCCTGGCACCTGCCCGCGAGGCGCTCGCCGGCCTGCTCGCCCGGCGCCCGAGCGCGGTGGTGATCGACCTGCGCCGGGTGGGCTTCTGCGACTCCTCCGGCCTGAACCTCCTGCTGCGCACCCGCCTGGAGGCCGGAAAGCAGGGACTGGAGCTGCGCCTCGCGGCGGTGGCCCCCACTGTCATGCGGGTCCTCGAACTGACCGGAGCCCGGACGGTGTTCTCCATCCACGAGTCCGTGGACGCGGCCCTGGCGGGCTGAGCCCGGTCCGTCGCAGAATCAGGCATGATCCCGCGACCGCGGGGAATCCGACCAGGCGACACCGCCGTCGATCCGAAAGGGTGCCCTCCATGACGACCAGCCGGGGAACCCTGGACGGCGACCCGCACCGGGAACTGTCCGCCGTGCCGGTCGGCGGCCAGCGCAGACGCCTCACGCTGGCCGACCTGCCCAAACCGGTTGGCCGGGCCCGGGAGTTCACCGCCCGGGCGCTCGGCGACTGGTACCCGGCCGCGGCGGCCGGCATCGCGGACGAGGACATCGCCGCGGACGTGGTCCTGCTGGTGGCGGAACTCGTCGCCAACGCCATGCTGCACGGCGGCGGCCCCCTGGAGCTGGTCCTGGACACCACCGGGGAGCGGCTCCGGGTCGAGGTCAGCGACCGCAGCCCCGACCTGCCCGTCCCGCGTCGGCCGCACGAGCCCACCCTGCCCGGCGGCCACGGCCTGTTCATCGTGCAGCAGACCGCCGACCGCTGGGGCGCCGAAGGGCACAGCCACGGCAAGACCATCTGGGCCGAGTTCGACACCGTGCGGCTGACGCGATAGCCGAGCGCCCGACCGCCCGAGCGCCCGTTCCCCCGGGG
>NZ_JBSGXP010000288.1:0-2980 GCF_053610105.1 Kitasatospora sp. NPDC054939
GGCCGGAGCGATGGCTCCGGCCCGGCCCCGAACAGTCGCAGGCTCAGTGCGCCGCGGCAGGGAAGCGTTCCCAGACCCGGTGCGTGCCGAGCTGCTCCACCAGGGCCGGGACGGCCTGCGCCGGGTCGGTCTCGGTGAACACGCCGGGCGCCCGCGGATCGACCCCCGCGGCCGCCCACAGGCCGCGGGTGTCCGCGAGGCCGGCGAGCGGCTTGGCGTGGCGGTAGGCCTCGTTGACCAGGAGGACGGCGCGGGAGTCGAGGGCGGGTTGGCCGCCGGCGACGGCGCCGGACTTGGCGTCCCGGGCGCCGTGGTCGTCGGCGCCGCGCGGGGGTGCGCCCGCCACCAGGAGCGCGTCGAACTCGACGGACCGGGCCGCGCCATAGGTCCGCTGCACCGCGAGGTCGTCCGCCAGCGGCGCCCCGGTGGGTGCGATGACCAACGGCAGCAGCCCGGCATCGCTCGCCGCCCGGCGCAGCTGCCGCACCACGTCCGCATCGCTGGTGGTGCCGGTGAGGATGCCGAGCACCCGTCCGGTGGCCGGCCACCGCTGCCCGAGCTGGGACAGGGCCGGGCTCGGCGCCGCCTCGACCGGGCCGTCGGCCGCGGCCTGGGGAGCGGGCAGGCCGAGCCCCTGGGCGACCTCGCGGCAGAGCACCTCGTCGATCCTGGCCAGGACGGTCAGGACCCGCTCCTTGATGGCCTGCTCGTAGACCTTGGAGAGTTCGAAGGTGTACGCGGCGATGACGTGTTCGCGCTCGACGGGGCTCAGGCTGAGCCAGAACAGGCGCGGCTGGCCGAAGTGGTCGGCGAATGACGCCGGGGCCTCACGGACCCTGGCCGCGGCGGCGACCGGGACGGGGTGTTCGATGAAGGCGTGCTCTCCCGGCCCGGCGAAGAACGGGCAGCCGCCGTCGAGGGAGTTCGGCTTGTAGGGGGCGACGCCGGAGTGCACGGCGTCCTGGTGGAAGCCGTCGCGCAGCATGTCGTTGACCGGGGCGTGCGGGCGGTTGACCGGGATCTGCGCGAAGTTCGGGCCGCCGAGGCGGGTGATCTGCGTGTCCAGGTAGGAGAACAGCCGGCCGGCGAGCAGCGCGTCGTCGGTGACGTCGATGCCCGGGACCAGGTGGCCGGGGTGGAAGGCGACCTGTTCGGTCTCGGCGAAGAAGTTCGTCGGGTTGGCGTTCAGGGTGAGAAGTCCGACCGGCTGAACCGGCGCAAGCTCCTCGGGGACGATCTTCGTCGGGTCCAGCAGGTCGATGCCCGCGAACGTCTGCTCCGGCGTGTCGGGGAAGGTCTGGATGCCGAGCTCCCACTCGGGGAAGTTGCCGGCCTCGATCGCGTCCGCGAGATCGCGGCGGTGGAAGTCCGGGTCCATGCCGGCCAGCAGCTGCGCCTCCTCCCAGACCAGGGAGTGCACGCCGGCCTTCGGCTTCCAATGCCACTTGGCCAGCGTGCTCGTGCCCTCGGCGTCGACGAGGCGGAAGGTGTGGACGCCGAAGCCCTCCATCATCCGGTACGAGCGGGGGATGCCGCGGTCGGACATGTTCCACAGGGTGTGGTGGGTCGCCTCGGTGTGCAGGGACACGAAGTCCCAGAACGTGTCGTGGGCGGACTGGGCCTGCGGGATCTCCCGGTCCGGGTGCGGCTTCGCGGCGTGAACGACGTCGGGGAACTTGATCGCGTCCTGGATGAAGAACACCGGGATGTTGTTGCCGACCAGGTCGAACACGCCCTCGCCGGTGTAGAACTTCGTCGCGAAGCCACGGGTGTCCCGCACGGTGTCGGCGGAGCCACGCGAGCCCAGCACCGTGGAGAACCGCACGAACACCGGCGTCTCGGCGCCCTCGGCGAGGAAGGCGGCCTTGCAGATCCCGCCGGCGGTGCCGTAGGCGCGGAAGGTTCCGTGGGCGGCGGCCCCGCGGGCGTGCACGACCCGCTCGGGGATCCGCTCGTGGTCGAAGTGCATGATCTTCTCGCGCAGGTGGTGGTCCTGCAGCAGCACCGGACCACGCGGGCCGGCCTTCAGGGAGTGATCCGAGTCCGGCAACCGCACACCCTGGGCGGTCGTCAGGTAGCCGCCGTTCTGCGCCGCGGCGTCCGTGGGCGCGCCGGTGTCCCGCCCGGTCGGGGACAGCGGGGCGGGCGCCCGCTGATCCGGTTTCGGGGGCAGCGGCGCCCGCGGTTCGGTCGGCTCCGCCACCGGCGGCGGCTCGGTCGCGGGCGCACCAGGCACCCTGGGCGGCTTTGCGGACGGGATGCCCTCCGCGGCCTCGACCACCCTGTCCACGATCTTCTTCACCGGTCCCGGCTCAGCCACGATTCCTCCTCAGGCTCCTGCAACCCATGCCGGGTAACCCCGGATCGCCGTCGCCAAACGAATCGCCGCGCAAACGGGTGGTGGGCCGACCTCAGCCCCCACCGACCGCCGCGACGCCGTGCCCCTCTGCGACGAGGCGGAGCGCATCCGCCGCCACCCCGGCGTGCTCATCGGCCCGTCCCGGGCCACCTGAGCCGTCTCCAGGTCGGAGTCGGCAGCAACCACCGCCGCCCACTCCTGCGCGGTGATCAGTTCACCTTGTTCCTCCCACCACGGCGTACGCCGAGTGATGTGCACGTCATAGCCCATGCCCGCCACGGTAAGGGGCGCGACCGACACGATCACAGGTCGCAGGTTCGCGCGTCGAGGTCGGTCGGAACGGGTAGGCGCGTCCTGCGGGCCCGATCAGCGGGAACGCCGATGGGGTGCGGTTGTACGGTGGGACACGGAGGGAGACGACGGATGGGTGGGTTCGAATCGTTCGTCGCGTTGCTGGACACCCAGCCGGTCTACGTCGTGACCGCTGCAAACGACGCCGGGCAGCGCGCAGGTTGCCTGGTCGGCTTCGCAGGCCAGTGCTCCATCCGGCCTCCCCGGTTCACGGTGTGGATCTCCAAGGTGAACCACACCTACGCCGTCGCGATGCACTCGCCTGTCCTC
>NZ_JBSGXP010000289.1:0-2766 GCF_053610105.1 Kitasatospora sp. NPDC054939
CTTCGAGCCCGTCCGCGCCTCGGCGTGAACGCTGCGTGAATCGCGTCGGGCGGCTCGGAAGTGCTGGGGGAGCACTCCGGGGCACCTGTGCGGGGCCGTCGGCGGCCCCGCACCCCGAATCGGGGTCAGAACCGCCCGGCGCCCAGGTCCCGCGAGATCGCCCGGGCCGCGCTGCGCACCGATGCCACCAGCGACGCCCGGACGAAGCCGTCCTCGCAGACCCGCTCCACCGGCCCGCTGATGCAGACCGCGCCGACCGGGTTGCGCCGGCGGTCCTGGATCAGCGCGCCGATCGAGGCCACACCCTCCCAGGTCTCCTCGATCGCCCCGGCCCAGCCCCGCTCCCTGGTCAGCGCCGCCTCGGCGTCGATGTCCGCGAGCTCGGTCAGGGTCCGCGAGGTGTACGACTCCAGCGGCCCCTGGCCCAGCTCCCCGCGCGCCACCGGGTCGTACGCCAACAGCACCTTGCCCAGCGCGGTGCTGTGCAGCGGCTGCATCGAGCCCACCTCCAGCACCTGCCGGGTGTCGTCCGGGCGGAACACGTGGTGCACGATCAGCACGCCCTGATGGTGCAGCACGCCGAGGTAGACCGTCTCCCCGGTGGCCCGGGCCAGGTCGTCCGCCCAGACCAGCGCCCGCGCCCGCAGCTCGTGCACGTCCAGGTAGCTCTGGCCCAGGCGCAGCAGTTCGGCGCCCAACTGGTACTTGCCGCTCTCCGGGTCCTGCTCCACGAAACCCTCCTGCTGGAGGGTGCGCAGGATGCCGTGCGCCGTTCCCTTGGCGAGGTCAAGCGCCGTCGCGACCTCGGACAGGCCAAGGCGGCGTTCACCGCCGGCCAGCAGGCGCATGATCGCGGCGGCCCGGGAGAGCGACTGGATCGGGCCGGGCATTCGATACCTCCGCGCTGAAGGGCGGTCGACATTGTCGACCGCACGGGTGACGGCACGAGTCTGCCAGGCCGCCCCCGCTCCGTGCACGTTCCCCCTCGGTAATCACGCTCTCCGGCCGGTCCGGACCTCCGCCGCCAGCGCCGCGATCTCCCGCGGCCCCACCCGGCAGCAGCCGCCCACCAGCCGGGCGCCGCCGCCCACCCAGCCCGCCGCCCGCCGCGGCGAGAACGCCGGCTCGCCGCACCACGACCGGGCCGCCGGGTCCCAGCCCTCGCCGCTGTTGGGGTACACCACCACCGGCCGCCCGGTCACCCGCGCCGCCACCGCCACCGCCCGGTCCGCCTCGGCGGGGGAGCAGCAGTTCACCCCCACCGCCACCACCTCGGCCGCCTCCGCCGCGAGCGCGAACGCCTCCGCCAGCGGCTGCCCCGCCCGGGTCCGCCCGTCCGCCGCGCTGTACGACAGCCAGACCGGCACCCCCAGCCCGCGCACCGCCCGCAGCAGCGCCCGCGCCTCCACCGCGTCCGGCACGGTCTCCAGCGCCAGGACGTCCGGGCCGGCCGCCGCCAGCACCTCCAGCCGCGGCCGGTGGAACGCCTCCAGCTGCGCCACCGACAGCCCGTACCGGCCCCGGTACTCCGAACCGTCCGCCAGCGCCGCCCCGTACGGGCCCACCGACGCCGCCACCCAGCGCCGGCCGCCGCCCTCGGCCGCCACCGCCTCCCGGGCCAGCTCCACACTGCGGGCCAGCAGCCGGGCCGCGTCCGCCCGGCCGGTCCCGCGCCGGGCGAAGCCCTCGAAGGAGGCCTGGTAGCTCGCGGTGATCACGACCTCGGCGCCCGCCGCGAGGTACGCCCGGTGCGCCCGCACCAGCGCGTGCGGGTCGTCCGCCAGCAGCCGGGCGGACCACAGCGCGTCCGCCAGGTCGTGGCCCTCGGCCTCCAACTGGTTGGACAGCCCGCCGTCCAGCACCAGCGGCCCGGCCGCCAGCGCCGCGGCGAACCCGCCGTCGTCCGTACCGCCCGCAGGCGGCGCCCCGCTCCCGGTCATCCCGACCACCTCCGGCCCGCGTCCCGACGGCAGAAGCCCTGCTCACAGGGTAGGTCCGAGCCCGCGCGGAAATTCATTTGCCGCACAGTCATGCGATGGCTACGTTGTGCTCAGACCGAGAACGACGACCCGCCGCAGTCGTGCCGCAGTCGCGCCGCGGGCAGGGGAGCGAGCGAGCCAGGAGAGGAGGGGAGCCCCGTGCCGACCCGGCCCACACCCGGCACCGACGGTGCCGACACCGACCACGCCGGCGCCGCAGTAGCAGACGACACCGACCACGCCGTCGGCAGCGTCCGCGCCGACGACCCGGCCGACGCAGCCGCCGCCGAGCGCGCCTGGCTCGCCGCCTACGACCCGCGCGCCTACACGCCCGTCGCCGTCACCGTCGACGTCGTCGCCCTGACCCTGCGCCACGGCCACCTGCACGTCCTGCTGGTCGAACGCGCCGCCCCGCCCCACCGGGGCCGCTGGGCGCTGCCCGGCGGCTTCCTCCGGGCCGGCCGGGAGAGCCTCGACGAGGCCGCCGTCCGCGAGCTCGCCGAGGAGACCGGCCTGCTCTCCACGGCCGGCTGCGCGGACGCCCTGCGCCGCATCCACCTCGAACAGCTCGGCAGCTACGGCGCCCCCGACCGCGACCCCCGGATGCACGTCGTCTCGGTCGCCTACCTCGCCTTCGCACCAGACCTGCCCGACCCCGAGGCCGGCAGCGACGCCGCGGCCGCCGCCTGGCACCCCGTCACCGCGCTCGACCCGAGGCCGCCCGCCGGCCGTCCCCGAGCCGCGGGGGGGGCCGCGCGCGAACCCACGGGGGGGGGGGGCGGGCGCC
>NZ_JBSGXP010000290.1:0-2691 GCF_053610105.1 Kitasatospora sp. NPDC054939
GGCCCGCGGAGACTCTCCGCGGGCCGCCCCCGTCGCCGTACCGGGTCGGATCAGCCGGTGTGCGGCTTGATCTCGACGATCTTCACCATGGCCCGCTTGCCGTTCGGCAGCTCGTAGGTCGCCTCGTCGCCGACCTTCTTGCCGTCGATGGCGCGGCCGAGCGGGGACTGCGGGGAGTAGATGTCCAGGTCGTCGCCGGCCACCTCGCGCGAGCCGAGCAGGAACCGCATGGTGTCGTCCTCGTCGCCGTCGAAGGCCACCGTGACGACCATGCCCGGGGACACCACGCCCGAGTCCGCCGGCGCCTCGCCGACCTTGGCACGCTCCAGGAGCTGGGTCAGCTGGCGGATGCGCAGCTCGTACTTGCCCTGCTCCTCCTTGGCCGCGTGGTAGCCGGCGTTCTCCTTGAGGTCACCCTCCTCGCGCGCCGCCTCGATCTTCTGGGCGATCTCGATGCGCCATGGGCCGGTCAGGTGGTCCAGCTCGGCCTTGAGCTGGTCGTAGCCGGACTGAGTGAGCCAGGTCACGTGTTCGCTGGTCTGGGTCACAGGTGCTCCTCGTAGGTGCTGGGGCTGTGCTGAGGGATTGATTCGTCAGCAGGTGTGGTGGTGATATCGGTCGTAACTACAAAGCAACGCCCGCTCCCGTAGCATCCGGCACGGAAGGGGCGAAACCACGAGCGTAACAACTCCCACCGACAAGCGGGAGAGTCGTCGACGCGCCGCTGACGAGAGCATTGCGCCGCGGTGTACGGAAAGGGGGTGGTGCGGGCTCCCTGAACGGATGCCCGCTCCCCTGATCGAATATGCGCCCCGGTCGTCCGCCGGGGCCGGGGGACGACCCCTCCGGCTACTTCGCGGGGGTGCAGCCCAGCAGCTGGGCGGTGGTGCCGCGGGCCGTGGTGCGCAGGCTCACCACCGCGTCGTAGTCGTCGCCGGCCGCCGGGACGGCGAAGTCGGCCATCCCGACCACCGCGCCGTCCTCCGACTGCGAACGGACCGTGCAGCTGCCCGCGGTGCCGCCGGCCTTGCTGACCACCAGGTGCAGCTTCACCTCGGAGTCCGAGACCGCCTCGAAGGACTGCACGGAGCCGTTGATCGCGGTCTCCCGGATCAGGTACGAGCCGCCGATCCAGGCGAGCAGGGCGAGGGCGAGTACACCGCAGACCGCGCCGGCGATCCGCAGCCGGCGGTCCGCCTCGCGGTCGCCGCGCCGCCCGTAGCGGCCCTCGGGCAGCGGCGTGCTGCCGTTCGCCTCGCTCATCGTGGCTCAGTCCTCTCCTGGCGAGCGGCCTCTTCCGGCGAGCGGCCTCCCCCGGCCGTCGGCCGGGCGGTGTCCCCGTAGTGGTACGCGGGAATGGAAGGCCCCTCCGTTCCGTCACTATAGGAGGGGCACGCCCGCGGCCGGTCCGGCGGGGGCGGGGCTCGGCCGCGGCGGCAGCATGCCCGGCGGCGGGTCCCGCGGTGGTGCGGCCCAGAACTGTGCGGCTCAGACGGTGGGCAGCCCAGAACATTGCGGAAGGAACCAGGCGTTGACTGAGCAGCTGCGACTGATGGCGGTGCACGCCCACCCGGACGACGAGTCCAGCAAGGGCGCGGCCACCATGGCCAGGTACGTCGACCAGGGTGTGGACGTCCTCGTGGCCACCTGCACCGGGGGGGAGCGCGGGTCGGTCCTCAACCCGAAGCTCCAGGGGGACCCGTACGTCGAGGAGAACATCCACGAGGTGCGGCGCAAGGAGATGGACGCCGCCCGCGAGATCCTCGGCGTCCGGCAGGCGTGGCTGGGCTTCGTCGACTCCGGCCTGCCGGAGGGCGACCCGCTGCCCCCGCTGCCCGAGGGCTGCTTCGCCCTGCAGGACGAGAAGGAGGCGGCCGAGCCGCTGGTGCGGCTGATCCGCGAGTTCAAGCCGCAGGTCGTCACGACCTACGACGAGAACGGCGGGTACCCGCACCCCGACCACATCATGACCCACAAGATCACCATGATCGCCTTCGAGGCGGCCGGCGACCCGTCCGCCTACCCGGACGCCGGTGAGCCCTGGCAGCCGCTGAAGCTGTACTACAACCACGGCTTCCCGATGGGCCGGATCCGCGCGCTCCACGGCTACCTGGTCGAGCACGGCCACGAGTCCCCGTACGGCGAGTGGATCGAGGGCTGGGAGAAGAGCGGGCGCGAGGAGCGGGAGATCACCACCCGCGTCGAGTGCGGCGACTGGTTCGAGACCCGGGACCGCGCGCTGATCGCCCACGCCACCCAGATCGACCCGGACGGCCCCTGGTTCCGGGTCCCGCTGGAGGTCCAGCGCGAGGTCTGGCCGACCGAGGACTACGAGCTCGCCCGCTCCCTCATCGACACCGACCTGCCCGAGACCGACCTCTTCGCCGGCCTGCGCGACTGACGACACGCGCCCCGAACCACCCCCCGGTGGCCCGGCTCCGCGTGCGCCGGGCCACCATGGAGCAATGAGCACCCCCGTGAACCTCACCAGCCTCGCCGCCGAGCTCGCGCTCGACGAGAACAAGGTCACCCCCGGCCTCCTGGGCTTCGTCGTCTTCGCCGCGCTCGGCGTCGCCACCTGGTTCCTGGCCAAGTCCATGAACAAGCAGTTCAAGCGCGTCAACTTCGTCGAGGAGCCCGAGACCAGCAACGGGATCGCTGGTGAGGCGCCGAGCAAGGGCTGACCTGGGA
>NZ_JBSGXP010000291.1:0-2687 GCF_053610105.1 Kitasatospora sp. NPDC054939
GCCCGGCCCTCGGAGGGAGGGCCGGGCCACGCCGGTGCACGTCACCGGGTGCGGCGGGTGCCGCGGGGCGGGTCAGTGCTGCCAGACGCGCACGTAGTCGACCTGCATGTCGCCCGGCACCGCCGAGGGGCCGCCGCCGGACCAGACGGCGTTGTTCAGGATCAGGTAGTGCGGCGACGAGCTGATGCCGGTGGTGATCTGGCCGACCTGCTTGCCGTCGTAGTAGTAGGTCACCGAACCCGGCTTCCACTCGGCACCGTACGTGTGCCAGCCGGTGTAGTCACCGGTGGCGCAGCCGCCCGGGCCCCCGGACGACGAGTGGTAGTGGTAGCAGGCCTTGCCGCCCAGGCCCTCCATGATGTCCATCTCGCCGTCGGCCGGCCAGTTGTGGCCGTCCGTCCAGAAGGCGGGCCAGTTGGCGATCTGCGAACCGTCGGCGGGCAGGAAGATGCGGGCCTCGAAGGCGCCGTAGGTGAACTCGGCCTTGCCGTTCGAGGACACCATTCCGGAGCGGTACGGGTAGGTCTTGCCGTTGACCACGGTCGGCTGCTGGACGATGTTGAGGTGCAGCGAACCGCCGCTGACGGTGGACTGCGACGGCGCGTAGGCCGCCAGCTCGATGTCGGGGTTCACCGGCTGCGTGGTGCAGGTCTGGCAGCCGAACCAGTTCGGCGTCCACTTGCTGCTGTCGACGCTGCTGCCGTTGAACTCGTCCGCGAAGACCTGGCGCCAGCTGCCCGCGATGCCCAGCGGGCCGCTGCCCGACCCCGGGGTGGCGGTGGGCGACGCGGTCGCAGTGGGCGACGCGGTGGCGGTGGGCGACGCGGTGGCGGTGGGCGACGGGGTCGCGGTGGGCGACGGGGTGGGCGTGGCGGTCGCCGTCGGGGACGGGGTGGGCGTCGCGGTCGCCGTCGGGGACGAGGTGGGCACGGGTGTCGCCGTGCCGCCGCCGGAGGTGAACGTGCGGACCGGCGTGAGGTTGTGCCAGCCGTCGGAGGTCTTGTAGGCGACGAAGTACGTGTAGGTCCCGGCCGGGAACGTCCGGCTCTTGGGCGTGAACGTGGTCTGCCGGTTCCCCAGCGTGGTGGCGGTGGCCCCGGGGAAGTCGTAGTTGGCTCCGCCGGCCGAGCGCACCGCGATGGTCAGGCTCTGCACCTTGAGGCGCTTGCTCGCGTGGACCTTGGCGGTCGCGGTCACCGCCGAGTCCGGCGCGGGCGAGGCGGGGGTGATGGTGAGCGAGTCGACGGTGACCGGGACGGTGGCCGCCTCGGACTGCACCGCCCAGGTCGCGGTTCCGCCGGTCGCGGCCGCCGCCACGAGTCCGGCGATGGTCAGCCGCTTCCAGGCAGCCGGTCTGGCACGGCGGTGTCGAGCACTGCTTCGCGGAAATGTCATGCCGGGGAGCACCTTTCGTACCCCCCTCAGGACCTACGGGCGCCGGCCGCGGCAGGAGCGGCAGAGCCCATCGAGGGGGGAGCTTGTGCGAACCGGGGCGTCCTTCGCAACCTGCGCGCCGTCGGCCCGCACCCCGGCCACCGGACGGCAGGCACTCCGACCGTGGACAAACCACCAGGTCAGGCCAAGTCCTGGGGCAGCCGCCGGGGGTGGATGTGAGGTGCGGCACAGGTGACCGGGGCCACACGGTGCGTCCGCTCATCCGGGCCGCCCGTCCGTTCACCGGTACCCGCCCGCATCTCCGCGGCCGAGGGCGCTGCGATCATGGCCGGTATGACTACGAACATGTCCGTCCCGCACGCCGCGTCCGCGGGCGGAGTCCGGATCCCCGCGCCCGGCGGCGGGTACCTGTGGGCCGACCGTCGCGGGAGCGGCAGCCCGGTGGTGCTGCTGCACGGCGCCGGGATGGACTCGCGGCTGTGGGACGCGGTCCTTCCCGGGCTGGCCGACCACCACGAGGTGATCCGCTTCGACGCCCGCGGCCTCGGCCGCTCCGCGTCGCCGGAGGCGCCGTTCAGCGACGTCGAGGACCTGGGTGCCGTCCTCGACCACTTCGGCCACCGCCGGGCCGCGCTGGTCGGGTTGAGCATGGGCGGCGAGACCTCGCTCGACTTCGTCCTCGCCCACCCGGACCGGGTGTCCGCCCTGGGGCTGGTCGGGGCCTCGGTCGGCGGCCACCACTGGCCGGAGACCGCCGAGTTGTCGGCCTACGCCGCGGCCCGCCGGGACCGGGACGCCGCGCGCCTGGCCGCGGCGGAGCTGGCGATCTGGGCCTCCCTCGGCCGGACGGCTCCCGGCGGGGAGCTCGTCGAGGCGATGGTGGCGGACAACGCGGAGCGGCGCATCCTCAGCGAACAGCACCTGGCGGCCTCGGCGGACGGCGACGCCGCAGCACGCCTCGGGGCGATCGGGGTGCCGACGCTGGTCGTCCACGGCGACCACGACCACCCGGAGATCGGGGTGATCGCCGAACGCCTCGCCACCGGCATCCCGGACGCCCGCGCCGAGCGGATCGCGGGCGCCGACCACTACCTGCCGCTGCGCACCCCCGCCCGGCTCACCGACCTGCTGCTGGCGCATCTGGCCCGGGCCTGACACCCGCGCCGCGACCGGGGCCGGTCGCACCGGCGCCGGGCGGCGCGGCACCAAGGCGGCGGCGGTGCGGCAACCGGGCGGCGGTGGTGCAGCAGCCGGGCCCGGTGGTGGCCGCGGCGACCGGGCGGCTCCGGGCC
>NZ_JBSGXP010000292.1:0-2605 GCF_053610105.1 Kitasatospora sp. NPDC054939
GGGGTGTGGGGGGGGGCCCGGGGGGGGGCCGCCGGGGGGGGGGGGGGGGGGGGGGGGGGGGGGGCCCCGGGGCGGGGGGGGGGGGGGGGGGGGGGGGGGGGGGGGGGGGGGGGCGGGGGGGGGGGCCGCGCCCCC
This sequence comes from Kitasatospora sp. NPDC054939, assembly GCF_053610105.1. Lineage (NCBI taxonomy): Bacteria > Bacillati > Actinomycetota > Actinomycetes > Kitasatosporales > Streptomycetaceae > Kitasatospora > Kitasatospora sp. NPDC054939. The sequence goes on from NZ_JBSGXP010000292.1 coordinate 136, forward strand.
CCCCCCCCCCCCCACCGCTCAGGCGTCGGGTCGCTCGCCGGGGGCGTCGGGGGCGTCGGGGCTGCCTGAGGTGCCTGGGGTACCCGGGGTGCCGGCCCGGAGCGCGGGCAGGACCCGGGCGACGTCCTCGGCGGTGGCGCCCTCGACGGCGACGGTGCCGCGCACGTGCAGCGCGAGGTGGGCGAACCGCGGGGCCAGCTCGGCGAGCGCGGCGAGCGGTTCGCCCTCGCATGCGTGCCGCCCGACCACGAGGTCCCGGACGGTCAGCCGCTCCAGCCGGGGCAGGACCGTCGAGGCCGCGAGCGCCGCCAGCGTCTCGATCGAGCCGGCGTCGAACTCGGCGTCGCCGAGGTCGAGTTCGCGGAGCGCGGGGAACTGCGCGGCCTGCAGTTCGTCGAGCTGGTCGAGCGGGCAGGTGACGCCGAAGACGTCGCAGCCGACCTCCACCTCCAGGGACACCACCGCGGGGGTCCGGCCGAGGTCGAACAGGGCGCCGTCGGAGACCACCGGGCCGCGGACCCGCAGCCGGGTCAGGCCGGCGTGGTCGACGGCGTCGAACAGGAACGGGCCCTCGGCCTCCAGGCTGCGCAGGGCCGGGAGGGCGTCCCACGGCGCGGTCCTGGTGATGCCCCGGTGGAGGTAGTCCAGGGGGTCGATCGGGCTGCCGGCCGAGGTCTCGTTGTTCTCGTAGAGGTCCTCGAACCCGTAGCCGATGGAGAGGTGTTCGAGCCGCGGCCGCGGCCGGTCGGCGAGGGCGGCCACCGCGCGCTCGGCGGAGTGGCGGTAGTCAATGAGGCGCAGGTCGAGCGTGCGCAGCCGGCCGGCGGCGGGGTGGGCGAGCAGAGCGGCCAGCAGGACGCCCTCCCACTGTTCGGGGTCGCCGGGGTCGGCGGGCCCGCCCGGCAGGGTGCGGTCGTGGGCGGCACTCCCGGGGTGCAGGCGCGACCGGGCGGGGGACGGCGGCGCAGCGGGGCCGGCAGGGAGAGTGAACCGTACGGGACCGACAGCGGCGCCGCCGCCCCTGGTCCGGCGGTCTGCACGGATCCGCTGCCGGGTGGGCGGAGTGACGTGTCCTCAGGTCGGCCGCCGGGGGCCCGGGGCCGCCTTGACATTTCACCGACCAGCAATGTTAGGTAAGCCTTACCTAACGCGCTTCGGCGGCGGGTCGACCGGCAGGGGCTCCCCTTCCCGGTACGGGCCGCCGTCCGGCGCGCCCCGGTGCTGTTCGGTCGGCCGACGCCCGATCCGTCCTCACCTGATCCACCGCCATCCGACCCCGCGCGGTCCGGGCCCGCCCGCCCCGATCCCGCCCCGCACCGAGAGGGAGCACCCGTGGCCGTCGTCCACACCGAGCCCGTCGAGATCGTCTACCACCCCGTCACCGTCCGCACCCTCCAGGTCCTGCGCGTCACCCGCCCGACCCCCCGGATGGTCCGCGTCACCCTCGGTGGCCCCGAACTCGAAGGCTTCGTCGACCAGGCTCCCGCCGACCACGTCAAGGCCTTCTTCCCCGCCCCGGGCGAGACGGTCCCCGTGCTGCCCGGTGTCGAGGCCGACGGCGACGGCATCATCATGCCCACCGAGGCGCCCTTCCCGATCAGCCGCGACTACACCACCCGCCGCTTCGACCGCGAGGCGGGCGAGCTCGACCTCGACTTCGTCCTGCACGGCAACGGCGTCGCCACCGCCTGGGCCGCCGACGCCAAGCCCGGCGACCTGCTCGGCCTGGCCGGCCCGCGCGGCTCCGTCATGGTCCCCAAGGACTTCGACTGGTATCTCTTCGCCAGCGACGAGACCGGCCTGCCGGGCCTGGCCCGCTGGCTCCAGGCCCTGCCCGCCGGCGCCGTCGCCAAGGCCTTCATCGAGGTCGACGACGCGGCGGAGGAGGAGCACCTCCCGACCGTCGCCGACGCGGAGATCACCTGGATCCACCGCAACGGCCTCGCCCACGGCCAGGGCGAGCTGCTCTTCGAGGCCATCAAGAACCTGGAGTTCCCGCCCGGCCAGCCCTACGTCTGGATCACCGGCGAGGCCGGCGAGCTGCGCCCGATCCGCCGCTACCTGCGCGAGCTCGGCTTCGACCGCGAGTACACCGACGTCGACGGCTACTGGAAGCGCGGCACCGTCAACCTCGACCACCACGAGCCCGACGAGGACGACGAGGACGACGTGCCCACCGAGAAGGCCTGACCCGTCCGCAGCACCCGTACCGCCCTGCCGCACCCGCGCCCCCGGCACCGTCCACCAGGACCGGTGCCGGGGGCGCTCGGCCGTCCGCGCACGGGGCGGCAGACGGCACCGGCACCGGCCACCCGAGGCGGGCCCGGCAGCGGACCGGCGAGGACCGGCGAGGACCGGCGGACACCCCCGCGGCGGACGGTCGGCGCCCACCGGAGGCCCCGGAGGCCCCGGAGGCCACCGGCCCCACCGCCGCGCACGAACCGCCGGAGCGGCCGCGCACTCCCGTACG
>NZ_JBSGXP010000293.1:0-2409 GCF_053610105.1 Kitasatospora sp. NPDC054939
CGCCGATGGTACTGCAGGGGGGACCCTGTGGGAGAGTAGGACGCCGCCGAACAATTCTTCCAGGCCGCGGCCCCAGCGATTCGCTGGGGCCGCGGCCTTTTTGTATTTCCAGCGTGTGCACAGCCGGCCCAAGAGGAGCGTCCCCGCCCGGACGCGGGGTTCCTCGGGATGCCGGACAATGGAGAGACGGTGCGCGGCCACATGGCCGGCATCGAACCGCGTGAGGGCGTTGAGTCAGCCCGGTCCGCGGTGGAGCTGAAGCAGCAGAAGGAGTCACCAGGATGTCGAACCAGCCCCAGGACCGTCCCGAGCGTCGATCGGACGACGGCCGCGGCTACGAGCCCCGGTCTCGCGGGGGCTGGTCCAACGACCGTGGTCCGCGCCGCGACGACCGCGGCGACGACCGCGGCGACAACCGTGGCGGCGACCGTCGTGACGACCGCGGCGGCGACCGCGGTGGTTACCGTGGCGGCGACCGCCCCACCGGTGGCGGCTACGGCCGCGACCGTGACGACCGCCCGCGCGGCGGTGGTGGCTACGGCCGTGACCGTGACGACCGTGGCGGCTTCCGCGGCGGCGACCGCCCGTCCGGCGGTGGGTTCCGTGGCGGCGACCGTCCCTCCGGTGGCGGCTACGGCCGTGACCGTGACGACCGTGGTGGCGACCGCGGTGGGTTCCGTGGCGGCGACCGTCCCTCCGGTGGCGGCTACGGCCGTGACCGCGACGACCGTGGCGGCTTCCGCGGCGGCGACCGTCCCTCGGGTGGTGGCGGTTTCCGTCGTGACGACCGTCCGGGTGGCTTCAACCGTGACCGTGATGACCGTGGCGGGGACCGCGGTGGTTTCCGTCGTGACGACCGTCCGGGCGGGTTCAACCGTGACCGTGACGACCGTCCCCGTGGCGGCGACCGTGGTGGCTTCACCCGGGATGACCGTGGTGGCGACCGCGGTGGGTTCCGTCGTGAGGAGCGTCCGGCCGGCGGTGGCTTCCGTCGCGACGACCGTCCCTCGGGCGGCTTCAACCGTGACCGCGACGACCGCGGCGGCGACCGCGGTGGCTTCCGCCGTGACGACCGCCCCTCCGGTGGTGGCGGTTTCCGTCGCGACGACCGCCCGGGCGGCTTCAACCGTGACCGTGACGACCGTGGCGGCTTCCGTCGCGAGGAGCGTCCGGCCGGCGGCGGCTACGGCCGCGACGACCGTGGTGGCGACCGCGGTGGCTTCCGCCGTGACGACCGTGGGGGCGACCGTGGCGGCTTCCGCCGTGACGACCGTGGTGGCGACCGTGGCGGGTTCCGTGGCGGCGACCGTCCGCGCGGTGGCGGCTACGGCCGCGACGACCGTGGTGGCGACCGCGGCGGCTTCCGCCGGGACGACCGCGGCGGTGACCGCGACCGCCGTGACTACGACGACCGCCGGGGCAACTACGAGCCCGTCAAGCGGCTGCCGATCCCGGAGGACGTCACCGGCTACGAGCTGGACGCGGACGTGCGCCAGGAGCTCAAGAGCCTGCCCAAGACCCTCGCCGACGATGTCGCGCGCAACCTGGTGATGGTCGCCCGGATGCTCGACGGCGAGCCGGAGGAGGCGTACCAGTACTCGCGCGTCGCGCTGCGGCTGGCCTCCCGCGTGGCGGCCGTGCGCGAGGCGGCGGGCTTCGCCTCGTACATGACGCAGCGCTACTCGGAGGCGCTGACCGAGTTCCGCGCCGCTCGCCGGATGACCGGGCGGGCGGACCTGTGGCCGGTGATGGCGGACTGCGAGCGCGGCCTGGGCCGCCCGGAGCGCGCCCTGGCGATGGCCGGCGAGCCCGAGGTGAAGCAGCTGGACAAGGCCGGCCAGGTCGAGATGCGGCTGGTCGCGGCGGGTGCCCGGACGGACATGGAGCAGTTCGACGCGGCCGTCGTCACCCTGCAGAGCCCGGAGCTGGCTTCCAGCACCGTGCACCCGTGGACGGCCCGCCTGCGCTACGCGTACGCCGAGGCGCTGATCGCCGCGGGTCGCGGCGAGGAGGCCCGTGACTGGTTCGCCAAGGCGGCCGAGGCGGACAGCGACGGGGCGACCAACGCCTCCGAGCGGCTGGCGGAGATCGACGGCCTGGAGTTCGTGGACGCGCTCGACCCGGAGCTGGCGGAGGAGGAGGCCGAGCAGGCCGAGGCCCCGGTGGCGAAGAAGGGCGGCGGCGTGCCGGACGAGCGGGAGATCTTCGAGGACGAGGAGGACGTCGAGGAGTTCTACGACGAGGACGACCTCGAAATCGACGAGGACTTCGACGGCGTGGTGCCCGAGCGCGACGCCGACGGCGACAAGCGCTGACGGCAGCCGGCCCAACGGCCTGCCCGACGACGGGTCGGCGGCCGCGGGTCGGACGAGAGGGGCCCTGCGGCCCTCCGGATTCCCACCGGAGGGC
>NZ_JBSGXP010000294.1:0-2272 GCF_053610105.1 Kitasatospora sp. NPDC054939
CGGCTGCCCCCGGGCAGCCGTCAGCCGGCGTCTGTCATCTGTCATCTGTCATCTGTCACCGGTCATCTGCCGTCGGCTGTCCGGCACCCGTCGACGGTCAGACCGGTACCGCCTCCGGGGCCAGCCTGCGCAGCCGTTCGTCGGTCTCCGCGTCGCGCGGGGCCAGGACCACCAGTTGCAGCGCGCCCGGGGCCTGCAGCACCACCTGGTCGATCCGCAGCAGTCCCAGGGTCTCGTGCACCAGGTCCTTCGCGGTGCCCGCCCGCTCCTGCACCTGGTGCTCGTCCAGCCAGCGGTCCGCCTCCGGGAACTCCGCCCGCAACCGCCCGATCAGACCGGCCAGCCGCCGGGCCGCGGGTGCGCCGTCGCCCCCGCGCTCCGCATACGCCGAGCGCAACTGGGCCAGGATCCGGCGGGCGTGGTACTCCCAGTCGACCGTCCGGTCCCGGTGGACGCGGTTGGCGAACACCACCCAGGCCAGGTTGCACTCCCGGGGTTCCCACCGGGTCAGGCCGAACAGCGCTTCCGCGCCCGGGTTCCAGGCCCGGATGTCCCAGTCCGCGTCCATCAGGAACGCCGGCGCCGGCCACTGGGCGTGCATCAGGCGCAGCAGCGGTGCGGGCACCTCCTCCGGCACCGCCTCGTCCCCGCCCAGCGGCTGACTGCCCGCCAGCCGGAACAGGTACGCCGTCTCGGCCCGGTCCAGGCGCAGCGTACGGCCCAGGCTGGCCAGGACCTCGGGGGAGGGGTTGATGTCCCGGCCCTGTTCGAGCCACGTGTACCAGGTGACCCCGACCCCGGCGAGGAGGGCGAGTTCCTCCCTCCGCAGCCCGGGAGTCCGCCGCCGCACGCCCGGTGCCAGCCCGACGTCCTCCGGGGTCAGCGCCGCGCGGCGGGTGCGGAGGAAGTTGGCCAGGGCCCGCCTGCGGACCTCCGTGTCGTTCATGTGCTCCTCCCCTTCCTGGTAGTGCGGCTACCAGTATCGCCACGCACTGCCGCTCCGGTCGCGGCCCGGCGAGGCTTGGTCCCGCAAGCCGAAACCGAACCTCGCAGAGGACACCGTTCATGACGAACAACCAGTTCACCCCCGTGGCCTTCCGCCGTTCCGGCCGGGTCGCCCTGGCCGCCGTCGCCACCGCCGTCCTGCTGGGCACCGCCGCCGGGACCGTCCCCGCAGCGGCCGCCCCCGCCACGGGCGCCACCGCTGCCGCCGCCCCTGCAACCGCCGCCGCCCGCTACCCCGCCGTCGTCAACGGCCACGCCCCGAGCCTGCATCCCGAGGGTGCGACCTGGGACTCGCAGCACCGCCGCTTCCTGGTCGGTTCGCTGCGGCACGGCACGGTCTCCGCCCTCGCCCCGGACGGTTCGGTGCGCACCCTGGTCGACGACCCGGAGCGGCTGGTCTCGGTGGTCGGCATCCACGTCGACGCGGTGCGCGGCCGGATCCTGGTGGCCAACGGCGACAACGGCGTCGGCACCCGCAGCACCCCCGCCACCCAGGGCCGGGTGGCCGGCGTCGGCGCGTACGACCTGGAGACCGGGCGCCGCCTCTTCTACGTCGACCTGGCGGCGGTGGCCCGCGACGGCGGGGCGCACTTCGCCAACGACCTCGCGATAGCCGCCGACGGCACGGCGTACGTGACCGACTCGCTGGCGCCGGTGGTGTACCGGGTCGGGGTGAGCGGTCGGGCCTCCGTGCTGGTGCGGGACGCGCGGTTGACCGGGAAGCCCGGCGGGTACGGCCTGAACGGGATCGTCGAGCGGGGCGGGCAGCTGATCGTCGCGAAGTACGACGACGGCACGCTGTGGCGCATCCCGCTGCACCGGCCGTCCGCGCTGCAGCGCATCCCGGTCAAGGCGCCGGCCGGGGTGACCGTCAACCTGGACGGCCTGCTCGCCCGTCCGGACGGTTCGCTCACCGGCGTCACCAACCACCTGGGCGACACCGGCCGCGACGCGGTCCTGCGGCTGGTCTCGGGCGACGGCTGGCGCACCGCCCGCGTCACCTCGGTCACGCCCTCCGCGGACCCCGTCCCCACCGTCGCGACCCCCGGCCCGGGCGGCTCCGCCTACGTGATCTCCGGCCGGATCGACCTGCTCTTCGCCGGCACCCCGATCGACACCTTCACCCTCCGCCGCATCTGATGCGGTGGCGCACGACGGGGCGGGGAGCCCCGGGGGCGGGGGGGGGGCGCCCGGGGCCCGGGGGGGGGGTGGGGGGGGGGTGGGGGCATTGGGTTTGAAAAACATGGGGGTGGTGGAGATTGTGGTA
>NZ_JBSGXP010000295.1:0-2243 GCF_053610105.1 Kitasatospora sp. NPDC054939
GTGTAATGGATGACCTTCCTCGTCTGTGTAACCGTATTCCGCAAGGCCTTCAATGTACCCACTGATTTCAGCCAGCTCTTTTACTCTTTGGTCATATGACTGTTTAAGGTCTTGAAATTCCTTCTCCGCATCTTCTTTCTTGGCTTCGAATGTTTTGATTCTGTCAATCAATCCCCGTCTTTCGGATTTACGGCTGTTGATTTCTATTTTCAAGAGCTAGTTTACTTCATCAAGCTCTTTGAATTCTTGATTCAGATTATCTAGATCGCTTTTGATGTGCTTGGTATTTAAAGTTACTGTGAGCTTGTCCGATGACTCGTCAATTCGTTTTCCAATGGCTTTAGCTCGTTCAGTTTCCCGCTCTTGCCCAATCAATTCACGTTTCAATCTTGTAATTTCGTTGCTCATATCTTTGACAACCTCGACAAGCTCGTCTCGCTCTTCCTGCACGTCTTGAAATAATTCAATGGATTTTTTAGCCGCTTTTAAATCTATCTCTCTTAATTCCAGTTCATACGCCAGCTGACGCTGATCTTTAGAAACCTTTGAATCCATTCCGCTCACTCCCTGGCAATTAATATTATTATTGTTATCATGATTAATCACATGATTAATATTGTTATTGTTATTAATATTGTTATCAATGCAAAATAAAAAGACCGCTGCGGGGTAACAGCGATCAAGAAAAGTGAACAATCGAAGGGGGAATCTTCAATCATGGAATTTGACGGAATCCCTTGGCGGAACTTCCTAATAACATAATAACACATCTAAAAGAGTAAAAAGTAGCGAAAAAGTAGCAATAAAGTATCCTAACAGGAGACAAGAGAGCCTATAAAAAAGGCCCTCCTGTGTTCAGTCCAATTTGAAAATGTTACATAGTCCGATCATAAGTTTATCCATTACGCTGTTCCTGATACGCTGTATGGTTTTCTCATGGTATCCCATAACCTCAGCCACTTGTTCAATTGACTTGAGTTTGAAATATCGTTCTTCTACAAATGTTCTTTCTAACTCTTCCAGCTCTTCTAACGCCCTGTCGATTGAATCAACAATCAACTGATACATTGACATGGTTTCCTTTATGTCTAACGCCTGTTTGCTCTCAATCCGATCCAAAGCAGCGTTTTCGACTTTGCTTGTAATGTTGAACGTGCCGGACGATCCTTCTTCTGCTGAATATGTGGCCGTCATTCCTGGCAAAATCCAGTCTAGCTGCTGTTGTAGGTTCTTAATGCCGGCTTTGTATGATTTATAATTCCTGAGATAGCTCTCAATCTGTTTTTTTCGGTCTTTTTTCTCTCTGCTGAGTTGTTTCATACGTCTCCGTCCTCCTGATCCGGCCAGGCGTCAGCCTATTCTTTCAATGTCATAATTATCTGTATGGTATCCATTCTTGAAAAACTCATTCATGTTTTCTTGAAGGCATTCATAGCAACAAAAGTCTAATTCCTTTACACTTTCGTGACTGTCGTTCCTCCATCTACTATGAGACACAGTGACTTCGTATCTATGGCTTTTCGGATCTTCTGTATCTATGACTTTTCTGCATGTATCGCAAATTATTGACTTAACCCTTTCTTCCGTTCTAACGACTTCTTTTTTTTCGTATGTTTTCATTCTCCCCGTCCTTCCTGGCTCCGGCGCTATTCTTCTTCTGTGATAACAATTGCGTTATTGATTGTGACACGTTTCCCGTCTATATCGAATTTCACTTTGTTTCCGTAGTCATTGACTTCAACGTCAAATTTACCTTTATAGGTTTTTATTTTATTTCCGTTTTGATCATAAACGGTTGCCGTTCGTTCTAGTCCGCTGTTTGATGATTTAAAATCCTTTACCGTCCGATCCCACGATTCACATCCAGTTGCTAAAATAAGAATTGTAAGAACGGTGCTAATGATAACAATAATTCTCTTCATTTCTTCAGCTCCTTTATTAATATCATGCCAAAAATTATAAAAAATACTGTCATAGCTGCGGCCATTACCGTCATTACCCCAAGTAAAATGTTAACCATTCCTTCTCCTCCTTCAAAGTATTACGAATACGACAACCAGGGGTGATGCAAATTGCTGTCATTTGGTTTCGCAATTCTTGGCTGCTTGTTTCACCAATAACACCGATCAATGAAATGGCTATAACGATCATGAGTAGGATTTTGAATACTGTGATCATGACAAGCCCCCATCAAACTCTTTTAATGTGAATCCCATATTTTTAGCAGCATCCCAAACGGCACT
>NZ_JBSGXP010000296.1:0-2242 GCF_053610105.1 Kitasatospora sp. NPDC054939
TGCACCCCGCTGCGGCCGGCGCGGCGGTAGGTCATCGAGGCATAGCGGTCATCCGCGGCGAGGTAGGTCATGGCGGACATCCTGCCAGCCCGCGGTCGGTCCGCGGGGGCGATTTCGGGGCGGGTCCGCCCCGCCGTGGCGCGCCTTTCGGGCCGTCGGCGCGGCGGGCTCAGCCGACCTGCTCCAGCGTCCCCGTGTGGAGCTCGCCGACCCGGCCGCCCTCGCCCTCGTACGTCCAGAAGGCGCGCACCGTCAGCCTGCCGAGGTCCATGACGTGGCTGACCGTGATGCCGCTCTGCTCCGTCCAGCTCACGAAGTACACCTGCGGGGCGACCTCGGCCACGTGCAGCGCCACGTCCTCCCACTGGCCGGCGGACTCGCCGAGGCCCTCCCAGCGCAGCCGCTTGCCGTCGGCCGAGTAGGCGTTGCGGAAGGCCGCGCCGTTGTCGACCTGGAAGAGGTAGGTGCGGCCGGCGAAGGCGGGCAGGGGCGCGGTCATGGCGGGGCGGGTCCTCGTCTCGGGTCGGTGCGGTCCGGTGGCGATCACCAACCTATCCGACCGGGCGTCCATTCCAGGCGTACTCCGGTCGGACCGCCCCCGGACGGGGCGCCCGCAGTCGATCTGTGAGCTGCGCGACAACCGCCCCGATCGGGTTGTCGCCCGCTCGCCGCGCTGCCTACCCTCCGAGGGCGTCCGCCCCTGCGGACCCCGTCGACGGGACGCCGAGTCCTGTCCGCCCGCCGGCGGGACACCGAGCACCACAGTGGACAGGAGCGGGGGACCCAGGTCAGTGCCCGGCCCGTGCGCCCCGCGCGCACGGTCCGCGGCCAGGTCCTGTCCGGCCGATCTTGCCGGGCACCGACAAGATCGACCGGACAGGACCTTGGGGTGAAGCCGCTCCGCAGGCGGCCGGGCAACCTCAGCCCGAACCCGACAGCTCACCTCGCAGGCGTCGCCGAGGACACCTCTATGCACCAGCCTGCCCGGCGCTCCGCGCCCCGCCACGCCCGGCCCTCCCACCGCCGGCGCAACGCCGCCCTCGCCGTCACCGGCGCGCTCGCCATCGGCGGCGCCGGCCTGGTCGGCGTACCCGCCGTCACCGGGGCCCAGGCGGCCACCGCCCCGACCGTCACCCAGGACCGGCTGGCCCCCGCCGCGATGACCGCCGACAAGGCAGCCGCCGCCTCGCTGACCGTCCACGCGTCGTCCTGCTTCACCGCCAAGACCCTCGGGGTCGGCGTCCGCGACGCGGCCGGCCGCAACCTGGACTTCCCCGGCAGTACCTCGAACGCGCAGATCTGCCCGAGCGGCGTCTCGATCACCACCGGCTCCCGCACCCTGGCCGCTGGTACCTACACCCAGTTCGGCTTCTGGCAGGACTTCGGCGGCGCCTGGCACAACCTGCCCTCGCAGCAGCTGGTGGTCTCCCCGGCCGCCCCCGCGCCGAGCCCCACGCCCACCCCCACGCCGACCGCCACCCCGAGCCCGGCCGCCACGGCCGCCCCCGGCATCCCGGTCAGCGGCAAGAAGCTGACCTGGTCCGAGGAGTTCAGTGCCCCCGTCGCCTACGGCTCCCGCTGGACCGGGGACAGGAGCAGCGCCTACCGCTACGGCCACCACAACCCGGACGACAACAAGCTCGACTGGCTGCGCAAGGAGCAGGTGTCCGTCTCCGGGGGCGTCGCGACCTTCACCGCCAAGCCCGGCGCCAACAAGTTGGAGAACGGCAGGCAGTCCTGGGACACCGGCCTGCTCACCACCGAGTACTCCGGTGAGGGCTTCCAGGTGCGGACCGGCGACTACGCCGAGACCCGGGTCAAGCTCCCGTCCGGCACCGGCGCCTGGCCCGCCCTGTGGACCTGGAAGAACGGCAACAACGAGATCGACTCGTTCGAGTACCACCCGGACAACCCGAACCTGCTGGAGCTCACCAACCACGTCCGGCCGGGCCACAAGTACCACACCGACGCCAAGGCGATCGGCAAGGACGGCTGGGTCACCATCGGCACCCACTACGGGGCGAACTCGGTCGACTGGTACGTCAACGGCACCAAGGTGTTCTCCGACGGCAAGGGCGTGGGCACCGGCTGGTCCGCGTACCTGATCCTCAACCTGTCCCTGAGCGCGGGGCAGTACCACCCCGCGCCGCAGGGCACGGCTCCGATCACCTTCGCGTCGGACTGGGTCCGCGTCTACCGCTGATCCGCGGCGTCCGCCACGGCCGGCCGACCCGGCAGGCCG
>NZ_JBSGXP010000297.1:0-2217 GCF_053610105.1 Kitasatospora sp. NPDC054939
TTCCTATACAAGTTCCAGTCAAGTGGTTGCGGCAATTAGAGAAAAAATGGATGAATTAGGGCTTTTACTTATACCGAGAATTATTGATAAAAATGTACGGACTGAAACAGTTGAATTCAAAGACAAAAACGGAAACGTCAACAAAAAAACAACAACATATTTTACTGAATTGACAATGGAATTCAAATGGATCAATGCAGAAAACCCAGAGGAAACAATGGTTGTACCGTTTTATGCACAGGGTGTTGACAGAGCGGGTGAAAAAGGTGTCGGTAAGGCCCTAACCTATGCGGAAAAATACTTCTTCTTAAAACAATTCAACATCGCAACAGACAATGATGATCCTGATGCGTTTCAACAAAAAGTCGAAGAATCAAAGCCGACTAAGTTAATAACAGAAGAACAAAAAATGGAATTGAAAGATTTAGCGGTTAAATTCGCAGGTCTGCGGGGGCAGGAAGAATCTCTAGTTTATACAGCCCTAAATATAACTGATTTGAATAAACTTCCTGAAGGTCAAGCGGACTTCAATATAAATAAACTCAAACAATGGATTGCAAAAGCAGAAAAAGAATCAGCATAGGAAAGGACTGAGGGAATATGGACGCGTTTCTGATGAATAGGGGGATATTCAATCATGATATATGGTCGGACGTGGTTAAGTTTCGAATTTTCTTCTATCTCATTGGGAACGCGGTTTCCTCAAAAGAAGGCATACAGCAGGACGGCGTACACGTTCAGCAGGGCCAGTATTTGCGGTCACTGCGGAATTTACAAGATGACCTGGCTTATCGGGAGGGCAAGGGCAACAAAAAGAAAGTTTACCCTTTGACTACCCTACGCCGAAAGCTCAAGAGTTTGGAAAATGACGGGGAAATAACAACTAAATTAACTGATAGCGGCACACTCTTCACGGTCGTTAACTATGCGTCATATCAGGGTTTACAGGGTTCAGAAAATGAGATTGTGGCACAGAAACGGCACACCGATGGTACACCAACGGCACAGAAGGAAGAACCCAAACCGAAGAAAAAGCGCTATGTATACGATGAAAAACAAATGGCTCTAGCGGGGCTGCTATGGAAGAAAGTAAAAGTGAATGCGCCGGACATGAAAGAGCCGAATATGGAAAGCTGGGCAAATACCATTAGGCTCATGATGCAGCAAGACGAGCGGACAGGAAAAGACATTCAGGAAGTGATCCTGTGGGCTACCGGTCACGAATTTTGGCACAAAAACATATTAAGCGCCGATAAGCTGCGGAAACAGTACGACAAACTATCTGTTCAAATGAAAGGTGAACAAAAAGGGGTGACATCCATTGCAAAACACAAACAACATTTTGGGGAAAGCAACGGAGAATCTTACGATTTTTCAAAGAGAAAAGCTTGGTGAAAAGACTTGCGAAGTATGCAAACGGCCATATGAAATATTCCAAATAGTCATGCCGGATCGGGAAACGGGCCAGCTGACGAAGAAAAAATATGACTACTGCTTGCCGTGCTTTAAGGTGGAGGAAGATAGAAAACTAGCTCAAGACATCCTGGAAGAAAACGAAAAAACCAAACTGAAAAACCTTCAAAAAGACTTTAGCTCTTTTTCCTTCATCAATCCGAAGCTGAGAAATGCAAGCTTTGACAACTTCATAGAGTACACGCAAATGGAGTCAGAGGGGCTACAGACAGCCAAAAGATATTTAGAGGTGTTTAGCCTAGAAGAACCGAAAAACCTTCTATTTTGGGGATCATACGGCACAGGGAAGAGCCATTTAAGCAAGTCGATATGTGACGAGGTTATCAGGAAAGGGCATACGGCAATATTAGTCAATATTCCGATGATGTCAAAAAGCATTAGGGCCACGTACAACAAAGATTCACAGTACCAAGAACATGAAATATTTGCGCGGTTCGAAAAAGCTGACTTGTTGGTATTGGACGATTTAGGAACGGGGAATCACACGGACTGGCTTGTGCATGATGTTTTGTTCCCGATTTTAGACGCACGCCAGGGAATGAACACCGTTTTTACAACAAACCTAAATCCTAATATTCCAATGAGCGAGGATAACCCTAACAAAATTCAAGGGTTAGAAAGTATGATCGGGCCGAGAAATTTCAGTCGCGTAATGGATAACGCCAACATTCAGACGATGATCGGGAAAGATAAGCGGAAAGCATAAGGGGGATGACAAAAAATGATACCGGCTATTGTATTCGA
>NZ_JBSGXP010000298.1:0-2049 GCF_053610105.1 Kitasatospora sp. NPDC054939
GGCCGCGAGTGCCGGGTCGGGGGCGCGCCCGGGCGCGGGCACGCCCTGCCGGCCCGGTGCGGCCGGTGCCTGGGCGCCGGGACGGGCCGGGGCGGCGCCCGCCACCGGGCGCCCGATGCGGGGGCGGGCCCCGTCGGCGGTGCCCGGCTGCTGCGGTCGCGCGGGCATGGCGGAACCCCCCGGTCCGGCCCCCAGCACCGCCCCCCGCGCGGCCAGCTCGCTCAGTCGCTCGTGCAGGGCCGCCGCCCCCGGCCGCTCGCCGGGCTCCTTGGCCAGGCAGGCCCGGATCAGCGGCGCCAGCTGCGGCGGTACGGCCGAGAGGTCCGGCTCCTCGTGCACCACCCGGTAGAGCATCACCTCGGAGGAGGCGCCGGAGCCGAAGGGGGTGTCCCCGGTGAGCGCGTACGCCAGGGTGGCTCCGAAGGCGAAGACGTCGGTGGCGGGGCCGACCGAGGCGCCGCGCACCTGCTCGGGGGCCAGGAAGCCGGGGGAGCCGACCGCCGTGCCGACGTGGGTGAGCGTGCTGGCGCCGCGTGACCAGGCGATGCCGAAGTCGATGATCCGCGGTCCGCGCGGGGAGAGCAGGATGTTGGAGGGCTTGAGGTCCCGGTGGACGACCCCGGCCTCGTGCACCTTGACCAGGCCGTCCGCCAGCGCGGCCCCGATCCGGGCCGCCTCGGGCCAGCTCAGCGGGCCCTCGTCGCCGACCCGCTTGTACAGCGAGGGGCCGGGCACGTACGCGGTGGCGAGCCAGGGGCGGTCGGCCTCGATGTCGGAGCCGACGACGCGGGCCGTGCAGCCGCCGCGGATCCGGGAGGCGGCGGCGATCTCGCGGGCGAAGCGGGTGCGGAACTCCTGGTCCTCGGCGAGTTCGGAGCGGATCAGCTTCAGGGCGACCCGCTGCCCGCGCCGGTCGGAGCCGAGGTAGACGACGCCCATGCCGCCGGCGCCCAGCCGCCGGTGCAGGCGGTACGGTCCGACGATGCGGGGGTCCTCACGCCTCAGCCGCATCATCGCCATGTTCGTTCCCGTCAGCCCGTGGGTGAGACCCCGTCGGTGGGGCATCGTCAGTTCCTGTCCGGCACAGCTTACGGACTGGCCGCTGCGGTGTGCTGATACGCAACGCGCCGGGGCACCGTGCGATTGTCCGATCTTGGACGATCCGGGGTCGCCGCCACCCGCCGCCCGGGACCGCAATCCCCCTGCCGCCGGGGCCGATCCGGTACGGACGGCCGCTCCGCGCGGCCGCCCGGCGGACGCTCGGGGTCGACCCTCAGGGTTCCCTCGGGGATCCGGTCGAGACGGTCTCCCCCTGCAGTAGTACTCCCGGGGGACGAGGGTCATCCTCCGGGAGGCCCGGAGAACAGTACGAGGGCATGACGTCCGGGTACCGCCCCACGCCATAGCGTTGTCCTCAGCGGTGGACGGGGCGCTCGTCCCCCGAGGTAATCCGTCCACCGCACCGACGTCGCAGGCCGAGCAGGAATCAGGAGTACGGGCATGGCACAGCAGCTCACGGAAGGCCCGCGCCGCCGCCGGCCGGCCTTCGTCCAGAGCCTGCACAGCGGCCGCCCCGAGCAGACCAGGCACCCGGCCGTGGCCGTCGCCATGGTGCTGCCCTGCGCGGTCCTGCTGGTGGCCCTCTTCGGGGGCTGGGAGCACATGGCGGCCCAGGCCCAGGCGGTGGCCGAACTGCTGGGAGACTGACCGGGCCGCAAGGCCGGGTCGCACGAGACGGGCACTGATCCCCTGGGGACGGGGAGCCGGTGCCGGCCGGGGAGGCCGTGCCCGCGACCACTCGCGGACGGGCGAGGAGCGGTGCGCAGAGCACCCCGGTAGGCGGAGACGCCGCGTACGGATGTCGGTGAGGGCGTCCGTACGCGGCTCTTCCATGTCCGCACCCGCCGAAGCCGGCCGCGGGGGTCCCGCACCTCTCGTGCGCGGGCAACGCGAAGAGGCCGCGGTCCTCACGGACCGCGGCCTCTCTGCTCACTGTGCGCGATACTGGGATTGAACCAGTGACCCCTACCGTGTCAAGGTAGTGCTCTC
>NZ_JBSGXP010000299.1:0-1952 GCF_053610105.1 Kitasatospora sp. NPDC054939
TTTTTTCTGTTCTTGAATTCTATTATTTCCAATGTTAGAATTATGTTAACAACTTGTTAGGAGTGTGTTTGGATGGAAGAGAAAAAACAAATTGGACCTCGAATTACTGTTGAAACATTTAAAAAGCTAGAGTTATTAGCCGAACATTTTACAAAACACAATGAATTTGGAAGAGTTTCAAAAGATGCTGTAATTGAGTTTGCTATTAAGGAATTGTATAGGGACTATTTGGGAAAAGGACGCTAATTTTTGTTGAAAAACTGACTTCGGATTTGGGGTTCTTTATTATTAACTTGATTTTAATTAAACATTACAGGAAAAATTGAGGGGAAATGGATGGATAAACGCAATGGTGACGCGGTTTTCATAGCTCCAAATGATGTTGTAAAAGTGACCACTATGAATCACGTCATTGAAGTTCAGCATATGGAGAAGATGAACCGGAAAAATAATATCAAAAAATTGGACAAGGATAGGTTTGTAGACCTCTCTACTGGGGAGATCCGGGAGTTCGAGCATTCGGAAAATCGGCAGGAAAATTATAATTCTTTGAGACAAACCTTTAAGAAGCTGCGTTATTTGATAAATAACAATTTTATAGGACGGCCAAATGAATTACATATAACTTTGACATACAAGAAAAATATGACGGACACGAAAAAACTTTATAGTGATTTTCAAAATTTTATCGACAGGTTGCGTTATAAATACAAGAAAGAAAGTTCGATAGATTATTTATCGGTGGTAGAGCCACAAGGACGTGGAGCCTGGCATTGTCATGTTTTAATGCGCTTTAATGATTTGGATAAGATTTATATTAAAAATGCTGAATTAAGGAGTCTATGGGGTTTAGGATTTGTAACAATCAAGTCATTAAAGGATATAGACAACATAGGAGCCTATTTGAGCGCTTATTTGACTGATATAGACCTAGAAGATGTCCAAGACAGGGAAACAGCCTTAAAAGTGGCTTCAGAGGGCTGTGAGGTGCAAACAAAGATCGTAGAAGGTCGGGAAAAGAAATTTTTAAAAGGCGGACGGCTGCACATGTATCCTTCCGGAATGAATATGTATCGAAAATCAAAAGGGATTGTTAAGCCGGAACGGGAAGAAATGAAGTTCGGAGACATAAAAAAAGTAGTGGGTTCGGCAAAACCACACTACGAGAAAAGTTATCATGTCGAAAATGACAATTTTGAAAACACAATTTCGTTTCTCCAGTATAACACAAAACGTGATTTTTGAAGCAAAACGGTTCCTCTTTATGGAGCCGTTTTTTTTATTTCCCGAAGGGTTATTTGTCAGAATGACAAACCGATTTCGAGCCGGCGAGAACCCATTGTCACACCACGATTTAGGGGGTGTGTATAAATGGGCACTCTCTGTGAAATTTGAAGCTTTGAAATTCCGAATGGCGCACTTATACACTCTGTCGAGTGAGTGCTAAAATGCTGAAGCATTTCCGTCAAGCGTGTGGAGGAATCTTGTAGAGAGATATAGCATAGATACCCGTATCTCTAGAGATATTTTGGTATATCCCTGCTATATCTATGGGGTATCTATGCTATATCTTTGGCTTCAAAAACGGCACCTGTTCTAAGAGCATAGAAACTCAACAGGCACAGCCTGTTTGACACCCTTTTTTTTAGGGTGGCACCGAGTTTCCTTATGCTCTTTTTCTCTGAAGCTAAACCTGTTTTATATGTCGTAGTCTTTTTATTGGGAGTGACCCCTTGCTGTACAATTTCCGGAGGTGCCGATAAGGGACGAATTTTCCCTTGTCGGTTGCCTTTGGGGATTGTAAGGGGTGGAGGCTCGGAATCAAAAGGAAACGAAATATCATTCCGAGTGTGCTTCTTTTTTCTGTTCTTGAATTCTATTATTTCCAATGTTAGAATTATGTTAACAACTTGTTAGGAGTGTGTTTGGATGGAAGAGAAAAAACAAATTGG
>NZ_JBSGXP010000300.1:0-1929 GCF_053610105.1 Kitasatospora sp. NPDC054939
GGCCCCCGGAGAAGTCTCCGGGGGCCCTGTCGCACGTCCGGGCGGGCCGGCGGCTACTTCAGCGCCGCCGCCAGCTCGGCCAGCTCCTCGTACGAGGCGGTGCCGGTCACCAGCGTGGTGGCGCTTCCGCTCGGCACGACCAGCGCCCGGGACTTGGCGCCCTGCACCCGCTCCCAGCTGCGGCCCGCCACCTCGGAGGCGCCGTCCGGCTTGCCGCCGGCCACCTTCGCGTCCAGCACGTCGTCGCGGGCGGCGTCGCTCTGCTCGACCGCCGCGTACTGGCCGGCCGGGGTCACGAAGCCCAGGTGCCAGACCGCGGGGCCCTTGCCGCCCTGCGGGGCGGTGTACTTGACCGAGGTCGCCCGCCACTTGGCGGACAGGCCCTCGGGCACCAGCAGCGGGTACGGCGCGGCCCGCTTCGCCGAGGCGGCGGCGACCCGGTACTCGACGACCTTCACGCCGTCCCCGTCCGCGTCGTGCGGGAGGAACAGGTACCCGACCCAGACCACGACACCGACCGCCAGCATCGACAGGACCATGTCCCGCACCGACTGCCGACCCCTCATGCCCCTGCTCTCTGCTGCCACCCCCACATGGTGACCCATCCGCACGTCGGCGCCCGCACCCGGGGTACCCACGGACGGGTGAACCAGGGCAAACCGACCCGAAGCGACGAGGGGTGGCGACCCGCGCCACAGACAGTCATCTCAAGGGCAGATACGATCGCAGGACCCTCACCACGGCGTTCGACCAGGCAGTAGTCGAGCGCTCACTGGCCGTCGCGTACAGAGAGGTAACGACGATGACCACCCACCCTCACGGGCTCCCTCGATCACTTGAGGTCGCCCCGGAGGCTCCGGACCGGAACCTCGCCCTCGAACTCGTCCGCGTCACCGAGGCCGCAGCCATGGCCGCCGGCCGCTGGGTCGGCCGCGGTGACAAGAACGGCGCGGACGGCGCAGCCGTCAAGGCGATGCGCACCCTCGTCTCCACCGTCTCGATGAACGGCGTCGTCGTCATCGGCGAGGGCGAGAAGGACGAAGCGCCGATGCTCTACAACGGCGAGCGGGTCGGCGACGGCACCGGCGCCGAGTGCGACGTCGCCGTGGACCCGGTCGACGGGACCACGCTCACCGCCAAGGGCATGAACAACGCCGTCGCGGTGCTGGCCGTCGCCGACCGCGGCACCATGTTCGACCCCAGCGCGGTGTTCTACATGGACAAGCTCGTCGCCGGCCCCGAGGCCGCCGAGTTCGTCGACATCACCGCCCCGCCGGCCGTCAACATCCGCCGGGTCGCCAAGGCCAAGGGCAGCGCCGTCGAGGACGTCACCGTCGTCATCCTGGACCGCCCGCGCCACCAGGGCCTGGTCAAGGAGATCCGCGAGGCCGGCGCCCGGATCAAGTTCATCTCCGACGGCGACGTCGCCGGCGCCATCATGGCCGCCCGCGAGGGCACCGGCGTCGACCTGCTGATGGGCATCGGCGGCACCCCCGAGGGCATCATCGCGGCCTGCGCCATGAAGTGCATGGGCGGCGTCATCCAGGGCCGCCTGTGGCCGAAGGACGACGCCGAGCGCCAGAAGGCCCTCGACGCCGGCCACGACCTGGACCGCGTGCTCACCACCGACGACCTGGTCAGCGGCGAGAACGTGTTCTTCGTGGCCACCGGCATCACCGACGGCGAGCTGCTGCGCGGCGTCCACTACCGCCAGGAGACCGCCACCACCAGCTCGCTGGTCATGCGCTCCAAGAGCGGCACCATCCGCGAGATCCACTCCACCCACAAGCTCTCCAAGCTGCGGGCGTACAGCGCGATCGACTTCGACCGCGCCAACTGACGGCGAGCGGCGGCCCCGACCGGGCCGCCGCACCACCCGTCCACGGCAGCACCGGGCGCGGCCTCGGCGGAATCCCCCTCCGCCGAGGC
>NZ_JBSGXP010000301.1:0-1882 GCF_053610105.1 Kitasatospora sp. NPDC054939
CGTCGCACGCGGCCGGCGCGCCCGCCGCCCCCGGGCAGCTGGACGCGGCCCCGGTCGGCGCCGCCAAGCTGCTCGACCAGGCCGCCGACGCGGCCGGGCGCAAGGCGCCGCTGGAGGCGAAGGGCGAGCAGTTCGTCTACGTGAAGTCCCTGGTCGCCTTCTCCGGGGTCAACCTCGCCACCGGCGGGGTCACCACGGCCAAGGTCCACCCGCGGGAGCTGTGGCTCTCGGTGGACGGCAGCCGGTGGGGCGTGCTGCTGGAGCCCGAGGGCGGGCCGGCCAAGGGCAGCGGCAAGAAGGGCGGCAGGCCCGGCGAGCCCGCGCCGCGGCAGGACGGCGGGCAGTGGATCGAGCCGATCGGGGACGGTGCCGAGTACCCCGGCTACTACGGCTACGCGGCGAAGCTGCCCACCGATCCGGCGGCGCTGCTGCAGAAGATCAAGAAGGACCGCGAGGGCCAGGGCCAGAACCCCGACCAGGAGGCCTTCGTGACGATCGGCGACATCCTGCGCGAGCAGATCGTCCCGCCGGCGGTCGGCGCCGCGCTCTACCGGGCGGCGGCCCTGATCCCCGGCGTCGAACTGGTCCAGGAGGCCGTGGACGCGAGCGGTCGGCGCGGCATCGCGGTGGCCCGCACCGAGCCGAACGGCCAGCGGACCGAGTGGATCTTCGACGGCAGCAGCTACGACTACCTGGGCGAGCGCATCGTGCTGACCAAGGACGGCGACCTCGGCAAGGCCGGCGACGTGGTCGGCCAGACCGCCGTCCTCGCCCGCGCCGTCACCGACCGGGCGGGCGACCGCCCGTAGGGCCCGCAGGCCGCGGGCCCGCCCCCGGGCGGCCCCGCGGCCGGGCGCCGGCCAGTCCGGCCCCGAAAACGGATTGTGGAGCCTACGTGCGCATTCGGTACGGTGGCCCACGAACCGAGGGGGAACGACGTGAAGAGGATGCGCGGCGCGCGCGTGGCCGGAACCGCTCTGGCCGTGGCACTGGTCGTCACGGGTGCGGCGGCCTGTGCGGGCGACAAGGGCGACAAGGGCGGCGGGGCCGCCGACGCCAAGGCGGGCGGGAGCGGCCCGGCGGCCGCACCGAGCCCGAGCCCGAGCAGGACGCCGGACGTGTTCGGCGTGGCCGGCTACCGGGGTCTGGCCCCGGGTACGGCCAAGGAGGCGGCGCTGGCCGCGGGTGCACTGGAGACCGCTCCGGTGTCCCTGCTGTACGGCTGCACCGACTACACCTTCAAGGGCGGTCCGGCCCCGGACGCCGCCCGGATGGCCGCCGAGGCGGCGGCCCAGACCAAGGCGGACCAGGCCAATGCCAAGGCCGACGCGGCGCCGCAGAAGTCGGCCACGGCCCGGCCCACACCGCCGCCGAACGCCTCGGCCGAGCAGTTCGCGGACTCCGCGGAGAAGGCCGCCGAGTCCGCGGCCGGGTCCGCCGCCAACGCCAAGCTGTTCGCGGAGTCCGCCCAGGCGATCGCCGAGCTGGCGGTCCTGCGGGAGGCCCGCGACAAGGCGTTCCTGACCGCGGGCCGGGCCTCGTTCGGAGTCCGGGGCCTGCGCGAGCTCGCCGCCCCGGCCGGGGCCAGGACCGCCGAGGGCATCGGCGCCGGCTCCACCCTGGAGCAGCTGAAGGCGGCGTACGGGGCCAAGGGCCTGGAGCCCGTCGGCACGAGCGGCACGTACTTCCGGATGCCGGCCGGCGGCGCGGCGGGCTGGGAGTACGAGTTCTTCGTGGAGGCGGAGAAGGTGGCCGGGATGAGCCTGATCAACCTGACCGTGAAGTGCACCTGAGCCGACCACGGAGCCGGGGGGGCCGGGGCGGCGCGGCCCGGCGGCCCCGGCGGGGGGCGGGGGGCGGGGGCCCGCGAGCGCGGGGGGGC
>NZ_JBSGXP010000303.1:0-1847 GCF_053610105.1 Kitasatospora sp. NPDC054939
CGCTCGTTCACCTCCGCATACGTCAGCTCGACGCCGTCGAACACCACCGCCACCGCATCCGGCGTCGCAGCCACCTGCCGCTCGAACACCTCGTGGACGGTCTGCTCCACCGTGGTCTCCACCGCGGACGCCCAGGCGCCCACCAGTAGCTCCAGCTCCTCGGCCGGCAGGTACGCCAGGCGGGCGTCGCCGTCCGGGTCGGCCGCCATGGCCTCCAGCACCGAGCGGTACACGGCGGCCAGGCGGTCGGCCTCGGCGCGGGTGACCACGGCGGTGGAGGTCTTCAGGTGCACGACCGTGCCGGAGGCGATCACATGCAGGTCGAACTCGGTGCTGCCCTGACCGAGCGTGGCACCGGTGTCGACCAGCTCGGTGTCGACCTGGTGGAAGTCGTGGAAGTCGAAGACCGCGTTCAGCAGGCGCTGCTTGCTGCCCGCGGCCCGCTGGACGGCCGGCAGCGGGAAGTGCCGGTGCGCCCAGATCTCGGTCTCCCGGGCGAACACCTGCTCCACCAGCTCGCGCCACGTCCGGGCGCCCCGGACCACCGGGAACGGCAGGGTGTTGAGGTGCATGCCGAGCACCTGCTCGGAGCCCGGCACGGCCGGACGGCCGTGCGCCACCAGGCCGGTGAAGAAGGCCGGCTCCAGGGTCAGCATGCTCAGCGTCTTGACGTACGCCGCGTGCACCACGCTCTTCAGCGAGACGCCCGCCTGCCGGGCCAGCGCCCGCAGGCCCGGCTCCAGGTCGGCCACGGCCACCTGCACCGCGAAGTCCTCGCCGTCGGTGTCGCGCTCGCCCCAGCCCTCGGGCAGCGCGAACGGCACGTGCGAGCCGACCACGTCCAGCCAGAACGCCTCGTCCTCGCCGCCGGCCAGAGCGGCCAGTTCGGCCGCGACGAAGTCCGCGTAGCGGGCCTCGGGGAGGTCGGCGGCCTCGGCCGGGCCGCCGTCGCGCAGGCTGCGGTAGGCGGTGACCAGCTCGCCGAGCAGGGTGTTGATGCTCCAGCCGTCGGTGACGGCGTGGCAGTGGGTGAACGCGATGCGCCAGGCGTCGTCCGCCTCCAGCAGCGCGGTGACGCGCATCAGCGGGGCGCTCGCCAGGTCGAACAGCTCGGCCCGCTCGCGCTCGGCGAAGGCCAGCAGCGCCTGGAACCGCGCCGCCTCGTCGAGGCCGCGGAGGTCCTCGACCGCGACCTTCATCTCCGCCTCGCCGTGCACCAGTTGCATCGGCAGGGAGTAGCCGGTGAGGTCGACCGAGGTGCGCAGGATCTCGTGCCGGCCGACGACGGCGGCGACGGCCGCGCGCAGGGCCTCGGCGTCGAACGGCCGCTCGTCGCGGATCCGGAACGACGAGATGTTCTGGTAGGTGCCGGCCTCCGCCGAGGACAGCAGCTCGACGATCATGCCGGTCTGCACCTGGGAGAGCGGGTAGGCGTCCACCACACCCGCGGGCAGCTTCGCCCGGTCCTCGGCGCCGACCAGCGCGAACCGCTCGACCGTACGGAAGCGCTCGACCTCGGCGGCCGGCTCCCCGGCGGCCTCGGCGAGCCTGGCCACCGTCCGGAGCAGGAAGACGTCCGCCACGGCCAGGTCGAAGCCGGCCTCGCGGAGCGCGCTCACCAGGCGGACCGCCCGGATGGAGTCGCCGCCGACGTCGAAGAAGCTGTCTTCGACGCCGATCTCGTCCAGCCCGAGGACGTCCTTCCACACCGCGGCCATCCGCTCCTCGGCCGGGTTGCGGGGGGCGACGAGTTCGGCGCCGGCGAAGGCCTCCCGGTCGGGGGCCGGCAGGGCGCGGGCGTCCAGCTTGCCGTTGGTGGTCAGCGGGATCTTCTCGATCGCCACGAA
>NZ_JBSGXP010000304.1:0-1827 GCF_053610105.1 Kitasatospora sp. NPDC054939
GATGGGTAGGGGAGCGTCGTGTGCCGGGTGAAGCGGCGGTGGAAACCAGTCGTGGACGGTATACGAGTGAGAATGCAGGCATGAGTAGCGATACAAGAGTGAGAAACTCTTGCGCCGATTGACCAAGGGTTCCTGGGTCAAGCTGATCTGCCCAGGGTAAGTCGGGACCTAAGGCGAGGCCGACAGGCGTAGTCGATGGACAACGGGTTGATATTCCCGTACCCGCTTTGAAGCGCCAACGCTGAACCGAGTGATGCTAAGCCCGTGAAGCCGGCCCGGAGTCTTCGGACGATGGGACGTGGTGGAGCCGGTGACCCGACCTCGTAGTAGGTGAGCGATGGGGTGACGCAGGAAGGTAGTCCAGCCCGGGCGGTGGTTGTCCCGGGGTAAGGGTGTAGGACGAACGGTAGGCAAATCCGCCGTTCACGTAGTCTGAGACCTGATGCCGAGCCGATTGTGGTGAAGTGGATGATCCTATGCTGTCGAGAAAAGCCTCTAGCGAGTTTCATGGCGGCCCGTACCCCAAACCGACTCAGGTGGTCAGGTAGAGAATACCGAGGCGTTCGGGTGAACTATGGTTAAGGAACTCGGCAAAATGCCCCCGTAACTTCGGGAGAAGGGGGGCCATTCCTGGTGATGATCTTTACGGTCTGAGCTGGGGGTGGCCGCAGAGACCAGCGAGAAGCGACTGTTTACTAAAAACACAGGTCCGTGCGAAGCCGTAAGGCGATGTATACGGACTGACGCCTGCCCGGTGCTGGAACGTTAAGGGGACCGGTTAGCTCCATTTCGGTGGGGCGAAGCTGAGAACTTAAGCGCCAGTAAACGGCGGTGGTAACTATAACCATCCTAAGGTAGCGAAATTCCTTGTCGGGTAAGTTCCGACCTGCACGAATGGCGTAACGACTTCTCGACTGTCTCAACCATAGGCCCGGTGAAATTGCATTACGAGTAAAGATGCTCGTTTCGCGCAGCAGGACGGAAAGACCCCGGGACCTTTACTATAGCTTGATATTGGTGTTCGGTTCGGCTTGTGTAGGATAGGTGGGAGACTTTGAAGCAGCAACGCCAGTTGTTGTGGAGTCGTCGTTGAAATACCACTCTGGTCGTGCTGGATGTCTAACCTGGGTCCGTGATCCGGATCAGGGACAGTGTCTGGTGGGTAGTTTAACTGGGGCGGTTGCCTCCTAAAGGGTAACGGAGGCGCCCAAAGGTTCCCTCAGCCTGGTTGGCAATCAGGTGTTGAGTGTAAGTGCACAAGGGAGCTTGACTGTGAGACTGACGGGTCGAGCAGGTACGAAAGTAGGGACTAGTGATCCGGCGGTGGCTTGTGGAAGCGCCGTCGCTCAACGGATAAAAGGTACCCCGGGGATAACAGGCTGATCTTCCCCAAGAGTCCATATCGACGGGATGGTTTGGCACCTCGATGTCGGCTCGTCGCATCCTGGGGCTGGAGTAGGTCCCAAGGGTTGGGCTGTTCGCCCATTAAAGCGGTACGCGAGCTGGGTTTAGAACGTCGTGAGACAGTTCGGTCCCTATCCGCTGTGCGCGTAGGAGTGTTGAGAAGGGCTGTCCCTAGTACGAGAGGACCGGGACGGACGAACCTCTGGTGTGCCAGTTGTCCTGCCAAGGGCATGGCTGGTTGGCTACGTTCGGGAGGGATAACCGCTGAAAGCATCTAAGCGGGAAGCCTGCTTCGAGATGAGCACTCCCACCACCTTTGAGTGGGTAAGGCTCCCAGTAGACGACTGGGTTGATAGGCCGGATATGGAAGCCCAGTAATGGGTGGAGTTGACCGGTACTAATAGGCCGAGGGCTTGTCCTCAG
>NZ_JBSGXP010000305.1:0-1785 GCF_053610105.1 Kitasatospora sp. NPDC054939
GTCCGGTACCCCACCGGACGGGGGCCGCGCCGTTTCAGTGCCGGCCCGCCGACATGTCCATCACCGCGCGCAGCCCGCCCCGGACGGCCTCGGGCCGAACGTCGCCGAAGAGCGCCTGCTGGGCGATGAAGCCCTGCGCGGTGGCGATCATGGTGCGGGCCACGTGGTCCGCGTCGACGTCCGCATCCATCCAGCCGGCCGCCCGGTAGTCGGCCACGAGTCCGGCCCAGAGCTCGCGCATCGCGGCCCAGCCCTGCCCGAGGGTGGCCGCGAGCGCCTCGTTGCGCAGGGTCTCCGCCCAGACCTGGAGCACGAGTTGGGGGAAGACCCGGTCGCCGTCGCCGACCGGCGCATCGTGCAGGACCCGGTCGAGGACGGCGGCGAGCAGCACGTCCGGGGTGGGCGGCGGGGTGGTGGCGGCGGCCTGCGCGAAAGCCGTCCGAACGACCCCGAAGACCTCGCCGGCGATGGCCACGATGATCTCGTCCTTGCCGGCGAAGTACCGGTAGACGGCGCCCGCGGAGAGCCCGCTCTCGCGCAGCACGTCCTGCATCGAGGTGGCGTGGAAGCCGTTGCGGGCGAAGCAGCGGGCGGCGCCGTCGAGGATCTGGCGGCGGCGGGCGTCGAGGTGTTCCTGGGATACGCGGGCCATGCGACCCACCGTAGAACGAACATTCCTTCTTGACAAACACCCCGGGCGCTCCGAGAGTGAAGAAGGAAAAACGAACGATCCTTCTCTTTTGGGGGCGCCCGCCATGTCAGCCCACAGCCCGGCCCAGCTGCCCGTCCCGCGCAGGATCGCCGCGATCGGCCTCGCGGTGCCCCTGCTCGTCGCCCTCGCCCTCTGGGCCTTCGCCTGGCCCGCGGCCCGGCTCGCCCCGCGCGAGCTGCCGATCGGCGTCGCAGGACCGGCCGCCGCCACCGCCGCCGTCTCCGCGCAACTCTCCTCGCACGAAGGCGCGTTCAGCCTGCACCAGTACCCGGACGGGCAGGCCGCCCGGGCCGCGATCGAGGACCGCGAGATCTACGGCGCCCTGGTCGTGACCCCGCAGGGGCCGGAACTGCTCACCGCCTCCGCCGCGAGCCCCGTGGTCGCCCAGCTGCTGCAGGGCGCCGCGCAGCAGGCCGCCGGCGGGGCCGCCCCCGCCGCCGTACGGACCACCGACGTCGTACCGGCCCCGGCCGCCGATCCGCGCGGAGCCGTCCTCGGCGCCGGACTGCTGCCGCTGGTCCTCGCCGGACTCGCCGCCGGGGTGCTGGTCACCGTGCTCCGGCTGCGCCGCGGCCCGGCCCTCGCCGCGCTGACCGTCGCGGCCCTCGGTGCCGGGGCGGTCGCCGCACTCATCACCCACAGCTGGCTCGGCGCGCTCACCGGCAACTGGTTCCTGGAGGCCGGGGTCCTCGCGCTGACCGTCCTGGCCGTCGGCGCCACCGCCGCCGGGGCCGCCGCCCTGATCGGCGCCCCGGGCCTCGGCCTCACCGCGCTGCTCATGGTGCTGATCGGCAACCCGTTCTCGGGCGTAGCCTCGGCCCCCGAGCTGCTCCCCGGCGCCGCCGCCGCACTCGGTGCCCAGCTCCCGCCCGGGGCCGCGGGCCAACTCCTGCGCTCGGTCGCCTACTTCGACGGCGCCGGCGGCACCGCACCGGCCGTCGTCCTCGCCCTCTGGGCCGTCCTCGGGATCGCCGCCGTCCTCCTCGCCCGCCCCGCACGCAGGCCCGCCGCGGCACCGGCCCCGGAGCCGGTGGGCGTGTAGGGGCTCCCGAGCACCGCGGAGGCCGCCCGGC
>NZ_JBSGXP010000306.1:0-1753 GCF_053610105.1 Kitasatospora sp. NPDC054939
CCTTAAAGACTTCGCGGAATACTTTGAGTCAGCTGACGGACAGAAAATTGAAGCCTCCTATCTTGTAGCTTTGGAAGGCGAAAAGATTCGGAAAGCCGACGCTGGCGATAAAATACTCGGTGTCGTATCGAAGACGGCCGGGCTTGTCCTTGGGGGTGCTGCTTTCGATTGGAAGGACCGGTATTTGAGGGATGAATTTGGCGGCATTATTTACCGAGAGGTTTACGACGGTGAACGGGTTATAACGGTCCCAGCGGAAAATCCAGACTACGATCCTTCTGAGGAATATAAGCCTCGTGAAGAACGAGACGAGTGGCATGTCATCGGTCTAATTGGTCAGGTGTTTGTGCGTATTGATTCCACTGTCGAGGTAGGCGATAGCGTATCTGCAATTAATGGAATAGCGACAAAAGCTGATTCCACCGGATACGGCACTGTCATGAAAATTGAAATGCCATATGACGAAGAAAAAGGCTACGGAGTAGCAAAGATGATCGTTACACCGCAGCATTAAGGAGGCTAAACCTTGATTTATAAAGACGCAAACGTTACTTATGATATCAATTCCCGCAGATCAGACGGGAGAGCAACAAACATTCAATTTATGACGCAAGACACGGGCAGCGCCAAGCTGTCCTTTTCTTTTACAAAAGACGGCGTACCACTTCCATTGTCTGCGGTCGATGCAAAAATCGTTTTGCTTTATCCGGACGGCTCTTTCTATAAAAGGAGTCTTACTCTCGTAGACAAAGTGAACGGAAAAGCAGAGTATATTTTGTCTGATGGGGAACTGAAACATCCCGGTATTGTGAAGGCAGAATTAAAGCTTTACTACACAAATGGTCAGGCTCTGGCGACTTCCTTTTTCACATTTACGATATCGAAGACATTGGAAGATCAGAACATTGTCCCGGCAGCGGAATACTACATTGATGATTTTGAGACGTTACGGGACGGCATAAACCAAACAGTGGACGAGATCAGCCGAACAATAGAAGAGCTTCGCGAAAAGTTTGCTGACCTTGAAGCAATTGAAACAAAAGAGGGTGCCCAGATAAAGGCGGATGCAGCAGAAAAAAATGCGAAAGACTATACTGACGAACACGCAAATGATCAGATAAAGCATATTACGGCAAAAGAGCGCGAGACATGGAATGCAAAGGAGACACCTTCCGGCGCACAAGGGAAAGTGAATGCTCACGCTGCTGACTTGGATTTACACCTAGTAGCAGGTGAACGAGATAATTGGAATGCCAAAGAAACACCAGACGGGGCTCAAAGAAAAGTTGATTTTCATGAAAATAAAACGGAAATTCACGTCACATCGGAAGAGAAAAGCAGCTGGAATGACGTTATTAGTCAGTTTAGGGCACACAATTACAATCAAGAACGACACACCTCTGCTATAGAACGCGCTAAGTGGAACGGGGCTGTCACGTATGCCAATATTACTCTTAAAAATGGGGCAGCAGCCGGAACACGGACACCCATTTATGCAAGGTGGGGACCTTTATTGTTACTACGGGGGCATGTAAAAACAGAGCCAGAAATTATATTTGGTTCAATTCCCGCCTCATACGTTCCGGCTGGAGGGGCAGTCGTTTCTATTGCTCTTAGTGGGACAGGCGGGACAGCCAATCTCATTGTATATGAAAACGGAGATTTAAAAATCAAATACCCAGACCCGACAGATTCAAGCAAGCTTGGCGGCGGATTCTATATTGATAAGGTGATCGGGTTTCAAGAGGGAGGT
>NZ_JBSGXP010000307.1:0-1707 GCF_053610105.1 Kitasatospora sp. NPDC054939
GACCGCCGCGCCCTCCCCGCACCCACCACCACCCACCCCACCGGCCGCACCCCCCACGGACCCCTCGAAACCACCCTCGCCACCGTCTTCGCCGAAGTCCTGGAGACCACCGAGGTGGGCGCGGACGAGGACTTCTTCGCGCTCGGCGGGCACTCCCTGCTCGCCGCCCGGGTGATCAGCCGGCTGCGGGAGCGGCTGGGCATCGAGGGCGGCATCCGGGACGTGTTCGAGGCGCCCACCGTCGCCGCCCTGGCCGCCCGGCTGGCCGGCCGCACCCCCTCCGCCGACCGGCCCGGCCCGGCACCCGTCGAGCGCCCCGAGCCGCTGCCGCTGTCGTACGCGCAGCGCGGTCTCTGGTTCCTCCAGCAGGTGGACGGCCCTTCGGCGACGTACACCATCCCGTTCGTGGCACACCTCGATGCCGCCCCGGACGCCGCCGCGCTGACCGCCGCCGTGGCGGACCTGGTCGCCCGGCACGAGAGCCTGCGCACCGTCTTCGCCGCCGTCGACGGCGAGCCGCACCAGCACGTGCTGGCCCCCGAGCAGACCGAGGCCCCGGTCGTGGTCGCGGACGTCCGGCCGGAGGAACTGGCCACGGCGGTCTCGGCCGCCCTGGCGGTGCCCTTCGACGTGGCCGCCGAACTCCCGTTGCGGGTCCACCTCCTGCGCACGCCGGACGGTGGCGGGGCCCTGGTGATCGCGCTGCACCACATCGCGGGCGACGAGGCCTCGCGCGGCCCGCTGCTGGCCGACCTCCAGCTCGCCTACGCGGCCCGCCTGGCCGGACGCGCCCCCGAGTTCACCGAACTGCCGCTCCAGTACGCCGACTTCGCCCTCTGGCAGGCCGCCCTCCCGCAGGATGCGCCGCTCGACCACTGGCGCACCGCCCTGACCGGACTCCCCGAGGAGATCGCCCTCCCCACCGACCGGCCCCGCCCGGCGCTCCCGAGCGGCCGGGGCGGTCTGGTCGCCCTGTCGCTGCCGGACGAGCTGGCGCTGCGCGTAAGGGAGTTGGCCCGCACCTCGGGTGCCAGCGTGTTCATGGTCGCGCACGCCGCGGTCGCGGCGCTGCTGCACCGGCTCGGCGCGGGCGAGGACGTCCCGCTCGGCACCCCGGTCGCCGGCCGCGCCGGCGAGCAGGCCCTGGACGGCCTGGTCGGCTTCTTCGTCAACACCCTCGTGCTGCGCACCGACCTCTCCGGCGACCCCACCTTCGCCGAACTCCTCGACCGCGTCCGCTCCTCGGACCTGGCTGCGCTCGACCGTGCCGAGGTGCCGTTCGGGCGCGTGGTGGAGGCCGTCAACCCGGTCCGTTCGCTGGGCCGGCACCCGCTGTTCCAGACGATGGTGTCGCACAACACCGTCACCCTGGACACCTCGGTGCTGTTCGGCAGCCCCGCGCGGGTGGAGCTGGTCGACCCGGGCACGGCCCGCTTCGACCTGGAGTTCACCTTCGCCGACTCCTCCCACAGCGACGCCCTGGACCTGCGGGTCTTCTACTCCGCCGACCTCTTCGACCGCGCCTCCGCCGAGGAGTTGGGCCGCCGCCTGATCGCGGTGCTCGACCTGGTGGCGGCCGACCCGTCGGCCCGGGTCGCCGGTCTCGACCTGTTCACCGAGGCGGACCGGGCGCTGCTGGCGCAGTGGAACGGCACCGATCGCGCGATACCCGCCGGTTCGGTGGTCGAGCTGTTCGCCGCCCGCGCC
>NZ_JBSGXP010000308.1:0-1658 GCF_053610105.1 Kitasatospora sp. NPDC054939
TCCAGCCAGTAGCGCTTGTGTTGGAAGGGGTAGGTGGGCAGGGGGATGCGGCGGCGCTGCTGGAGGGCGTAGTAGTTGGTCCAGTTGGGGGTGGTGCCGGTGAGCCAGAGGGTGGCGAGGGTGCGTTGGATGGTTTCGGCGGGGGTGCGGCGGTCGCGCTTGTGGGGGAGGGAGGAGAGGGTGGTGGCTTGGGTGTTGGTGGTGGTGAGGATGCGGCGGGCGAGGCTGCTGAGGGTCTGGCCGGGGCCGAGTTCGAGGAGGGTGGTGCCCGGTTCGCCGGTGGCGGTGCGGATGCCGGTGGCGTACTCGACGGTGGCGAGGATGTGTCGGCCCCAGTAGTCGGGGTCGGTGGCCTGGTCGTCGGTGATCCAGGTGCCGGTGGTGTTGGAGATGAAGGGGGTGTGTGGTGCCTGGCGGGGGACGGCGGTGACGGCGGCGGTGAACTCCTGGACCATCGGTTCCATCAGGGCGGAGTGGAAGGCGTGGGAGGTGGCCACGGGTTGGGTGGGCCAGCCGTGTTCCTCGGCGAGGGTGGTGAAGTTCTGGATGGCCTGGTGGGGGCCGGAGATGACGCAGTCGCGGGGGCCGTTGTGGGCGGCCAGGGAGAGGCCGTCGGTCAGGGCGGCTTCGACGGTCTGGCGGTCGGCCATCACGTTGAGCATGGCGCCGGGGGCCTGGGCTTGCATGAGGCGGCCGCGGAGCGTGACCAGGTGGAGGGCGTCGGGGAGGGCGAAGACGCCGGCCAGGCAGGCGGCGGTCCATTCGCCGAGGCTGTGGCCGAGCATGGCGGTGGGGGTGATGCCCCAGGATTGCCAGAGCCTGGCGAGGGCGTACTCGGTGACGAAGAGTGCGGGCTGGGCCCACTGTGTCTGGTCGAGCCGGTCGTCCCGGGTGTAGAGGACGGTACGGATGTCGTCGCCGAGGTGGGGGGTGAGCAGTTCGGCGCACTCGTCGAGGGCGGTGCGGTAGGCGGGTTCCTGCTTGTAGAGGTCGTGGGCCATGCCGGTGTGCTGGGAGCCCTGGCCGGTGAGCAGGAAGACCAGTGGCGCGTTCTCGCGGGTTGCGTGGCCGGTGGTGACGTGGGCCGGGTCGCGGGTCTCGAGGGCTGCGGCGACGGTGTCGACGTCGGCGCCGGTGACGGTGCGGCGGTGCGGGAAGGCGCGGCGGCCGGTGGCGAGGGTGTGGGCCGCGTCGGCGAGGTTGGGCCGCTCGCGGCGCAGGTGGGCCGCCAGCCGGTCGGTGGCCTGCTCCAGTGCGGCCGGTGTGCGGGCCGCGAGGACCAGCGTTTCGGTCGGGCGCGGGCTCGCCGGAGACTGCGGGGCGAGTGGGGCCTCCTCCAGGACCAGGTGGGCGTTGGTGCCGCCGAAGCCGAAGGCGCTGACGCCGGCGCGGCGGACCCGGCCGTCGGTGCGCGGCCAGGCGCCCGCCTCGGCCTGGACGCGGAACGGGCTGCGTGTGAAGTCGATGTCCGGGTTGGCCTGTCGGTAGTTCAGCGATGGGGGCAGCAGCTCGTTGCCGAGGGCGAGGGTGGCCTTGATCAGGCCGGCGATGCCGGAGGCGGCGTCGAGGTGGCCGATGTTGCCCTTGAGCGAGCCGATGGTGCAGGAACCGGTGCCGCCGAACGCCCGGGACAGCGCCTGCACCTCGATCGAGTCGCC
>NZ_JBSGXP010000309.1:0-1610 GCF_053610105.1 Kitasatospora sp. NPDC054939
TTTTATTATAGTAAACCTTCGAGTTTCGCCTTAGTTTTCGGACCGTAGATACCGTCAGGTGTCAATCCGTTCATCTTTTGGAATCTTTCTACTGCATTTGCTGTTTTCGGGCCATAAACGCCATCAATGCCGTTATTTTTCGCCCCTTTATCCGGGTAGAAATAAAGAGCAGCCAGAGCATTTTGAACTTGTCTGACATTCGTTCCTTTCGTCATCGGACTTGTCAATTTAATAACTCCGGAAGGCAGCGCATAGGACGTTTTTTTGCTACTTGGTTTAGCGTTAGAAGAGCTTGATCCAGTCAGCTTTAATACTTGGCCGACCTTGATCAAGTTTGGGTTCTTAATACCGTTCAAGCTTTGCAGGGTTGCCACACTCACCCCATGTTCTTTTGCAATTACGGAAAGAGTATCGCCTTTTTTGACTGTGTAAGTGCCCCCAGAAGCTTTAGGCGCAGATGATGACGGTTTAGAAGTTGTTTTCCCGCCCAAAGCCTTCAATTCTGCTTCAATGGCAGCTTTAACCTCGTCCCATCTTCCCTCTGACAAAATACGGTGCGGGCAATACTTGCCGTTCCAGTCTTGATGCTTGCGGACACGATCAATACCCCAGCCGCGCTCTTTGAGCAGCTGCGCCACAAACTTGATTGCCAACTTTTCCGCCGCCTTATATTTAGGTCCCCCTGACTTGCTGTAGCAGATTTCAACACCGATAGATTTACGGTTCCCGGTGCCGTTTGTGCCGTCTCCTGTGTGCCATGCGTTACGATTTAACGGAAGCCCTTGAATAACCTCTTTGTCATCGACTGCAAAATGAAAGCTTGTCGAGCTAGTATTTCCGATCATGTAGCTGATCTCATTGGCAGCTGACGCATCATTCGCTGTATTGTGGATGGTGATGTATTCAGCGTCCATGTGATTAGGGCATTTCAAAGTGTATTTAGCTTCTGATACAAGATTCTTTTTCACTGTGATTGTCATAAGTGTTGTTCTCTCCTTTATTTTTGATATAAAAAAAGCCGCCGGGTTATCCAGCAGCCTGTTCATCCTTTTCATTTGTTTGTTCGTTGTCATTTTCGATTACGTGAAGTCGGTCAGTAATGGCAGCCGGAATCTTAACGCCGATCTGTGCAAGGTTCTCCGTAATGGAAAGCCCCTCATTGGCGATATAAAAAAGAACGGTTCCGAATGTCAGGACACCGTTCAGATTGAGGATTGTATCTACGATATTTGCCACAATGACCACCAGAAAACTGAGCATTTTCCGGACATAACCAAACCAAGCGCTTCGGCTCCGCAGCTTCTTAAATTTCCATGCCTTGATCACACCTGTTATTACGTCGATAATGCTGAGAACTAGCAGTAAATCAAGGTACTTCACACCCCCAAACAGATAAACTCTCGCTAAATCCAATGTTTCAAAATTAATAAACACCGTTGTCTCCTCCATTTCTTGTTATCACCTCCTTAGAGGCAAAAATAAAAAACGCCTATTAAGCGTTTATCCTTCTTTATTTAGCCCCAGCAGGTTCGCTAGTTTCCCCAGAAGGGGCGTCGCTGGGAGTCGGGTAATCTTTTCCCGTTACTTCTTTGTATTGATCTGTAGTAATC
>NZ_JBSGXP010000310.1:0-1430 GCF_053610105.1 Kitasatospora sp. NPDC054939
ACGACGGTGGCTTCGCCGGTGCGGTTGTGGCGTTCTTCCCAGGTTTCGAGGGCGGTGCGGCAGGCGTGGTCGAGGTGGCGCAGGTGGGTGAGGTCGAGGTGGACGGGGTGGTCGGTGGGGAGTTGTTCGAGGGTGTCCAGGAGGCGGGGCAGGCGCAGGAAGGTGGCGTTGCCGGCGAGGGTGACGGTGGTGGTGCCGTCGGGGTGGTGGTGGACGTCGGTGTGGAGGTGGGAGGTGTCCCAGGCGGTTTTGAGGACGGACAGGAGCAGGCCGAGCAGGACGCCTTCGAGGAGGTTGGTGGTGACGATGGCCAGGGCGGTGGCGGTGAGGATGAGGGCTTCGCCGCGGTGGGTGCGCCAGAGGGTGGTGAGGGCTTTGAGGGGGACGAGTTTGGCGCCGGCGTGGACGAGGACGGCGGCGAGGGCGGCGAGGGGGATGGCGGTGAGGGCGGTGGGCAGGAGGGCGGCGAAGAGCAGGAGCCACAGGCCGTGCAGGACGCGGGAGGCTTTGGTGCGGGCGCCGGCGTGGACGTTGGCGGCGCTGCGGACGATGACGGCGGTCATGGGCAGGGCGCCGAGGAGTCCGCAGGCGGTGTTGCCGACGCCCTGGGCGAGGAGTTCCTTGTCGTAGTGGGTGGGGGGTCCCTTGTGGAGGCGGTCGACGGCGGCGGCGCTGAAGAGGCTTTCGGCGGAGGCGATGAGGGCGAAGGCGAGGACGGTGCCCAGGGCGGCGGGGGTGGTGAGGGTGGTGAGGTCGGTGGTGGTGGGCAGGTGGATGGCGTCGGTGAGGCCGTTGACGGTGACTTTGGCGGTGTTCAGGTCGAGGAGGGCGGTGGCGGCGGTGGCGGCGCCGACGGCGGCCAGGGGTGCGGGCAGGGTGCGGGCGGGGGCGGGCAGGCGGGGCCACAGGAGGAGGACGAGGAGGGTGGTGGCGGCGGTGGCGGCGGCGGTGAGGGCGGCGGGGTGGGTGGCGGTGTCGGTGACCAGGCGGGGCAGGCCGGTGATTTTGGCGGGGCCGGTGGCGGGGGCGGGGAGGTCGGCGGTGGCGTAGAGCTGGCCGGCGATGAGGACGAGGCCGATGCCGGCGAGCATGCCCTGGACGACGGAGACGGAGATGGCGCGGAAGAGGCGGCCCAGGCGGGCGGTGCCCATGGCGATCTGGAGGAGGCCGGCGGCGGCGGTGATGGTGCCGAGGGCGGCGAGGCCGTGGTCCTGGACGGCGCTGTAGACGAGCACGGTGAGGCCGGCGGCGGGGCCGGAGACCTGGAGGCTGCTGCCGGGCAGCAGTCCGGTGAGCAGGCCGCCGACGATGCCGGTGACCAGGCCGAGTTCGGCCGGGACGCCGGAGGCCACGGCGACCCCGACGCACAGCGGCAGGGCGACCAGGAACACGACCAGGGAGGCGGCGACATCGGCCCGCAGCACGGCGGG
>NZ_JBSGXP010000311.1:0-1282 GCF_053610105.1 Kitasatospora sp. NPDC054939
CTGCGGCACCGGGGCCCGCGCGGTGTCCGACCTGTCCCTGCTCCACCACTGCCGCGGCCCCCGAAGTAAGGAGTGTAGCTCTCGGTGCTCCCGGGCCCAGGAGACCGGGGGGGGCGGGGGGCGCGGGGGGGGGCGGGGCCCCGGGCGCCCCGCTCCGCGCTGTCGGGCCCGGTCCGAGGGCCGGTGGA
Organism: Kitasatospora sp. NPDC054939; assembly: GCF_053610105.1. NCBI lineage: Bacteria > Bacillati > Actinomycetota > Actinomycetes > Kitasatosporales > Streptomycetaceae > Kitasatospora > Kitasatospora sp. NPDC054939. Next base: position 189 of record NZ_JBSGXP010000311.1, read on the forward strand.
AGACGGGGCGGAAACTTCTTCGAAGAATTTCCGGGATCCGTTGAACCCCCCTGCGGCGGGCCCCGTGTTTGCGGTGCCGACAGAGTCTGACGAAGTACCGCGAACGAGGAGTTCCCATGACGAACCTGCGCAAGCTCACCATCGCCGCCACCGGGGCCGCACTGCTGGTCGCGACGGCGGCCTGCGGAACGCAGAAGGCCGACTCCGCCGCCGCGGGCCCGGCGGCCGCTCCGGCCGCCCAGGACGGGGCGTACGGCACCGGCGGGGCCGGCGCGTCCGGGGCCGCGGCCTCCTCCGGGGCAGCGGGCGCGGCCACGGCGTCCGGGCCACTCGCCGTCCGGGAGGACGCGAAGCTCGGCCCGGTCGTCACCGACGCGGCGGGCTTCACCCTCTATCGCTTCGACAACGACACGGCCAGCCCCTCCACCTCCGCCTGCTCCGGTGACTGCGCGAAGGCCTGGCCCCCGGTGCCGACGGCCGGCACCACGGCCGGAACGGTGGAGGCGTCCAAGGTCGGCTCCCTCAAGCGCGCCGACGGCCCGGAGCAGGTGACCGTCGCCGGCTGGCCGGTGTACCGCTTCGCGAAGGACACCGCGCCCGGGCAGACCAACGGGCAGGGGGTCGGCGGCACCTGGTTCGCCGTCGCCCCGGACGGGTCCAAGGCGGGCGCGAAGGCGGGGGCGAAGGAGACCCCGGGTGCCGCGAGCCCCGGCGCTGCGGCCCCCGGCACCGCTGCGCTCCCCGAGCTCTCGCTGGCCGCCGACCCGAAGCTCGGCAAGATCATCCGTGACGGCAAGGGCCGCACACTGTACCGCTTCACCCAGGACACCGCCTGGCCGATGAAGTCCAACTGCGAGGGCGCCTGCCTGGAGAAGTGGCGGCCCGCGAAGCTGGTCGACCTCAACAAGGTCGAGGGCATCGACCCGAAGAAGCTCATCACCTACACCCGCCCCGACGGCACCACGCAGCTGACCATCGACTGCTGGCCGCTCTACTGGTTCACCGGCGACACGAACCCCGGTGACACCAAGGGCCAGGGCGTGGGCGGCACCTGGTTCGCCGTGACCGCCGACGGCAAGCTCGCGAAGTAGCCG
>NZ_JBSGXP010000312.1:0-1249 GCF_053610105.1 Kitasatospora sp. NPDC054939
AACAGGGGGTGACCTGTATATAATAACTTTTGTCAGCTCGACGAGAACACAACGGCCCGTTGGTCAAGCGGTTAAGACACCGCCCTTTCACGGCGGTAACACGGGTTCGAATCCCGTACGGGTCACCATTTGGAGGATTAGCTCAGCTGGGAGAGCATCTGCCTTACAAGCAGAGGGTCGGCGGTTCGAGCCCGTCATCCTCCACCATTTTGCCGGTGTAGCTCAATTGGTAGAGCAACTGACTTGTAATCAGTAGGTTGGGGGTTCAAGTCCTCTTGCCGGCACTGTTTTTTCAAAATTTTATGTGGAGGGGTAGCGAAGTGGCTAAACGCGGCGGACTGTAAATCCGCTCCCTCAGGGTTCGGCAGTTCGAATCTGCCCCCCTCCACCATTTATAGGGGCATAGTTTAACGGTAGAACAGAGGTCTCCAAAACCTCCGGTGTGGGTTCGATTCCTACTGCCCCTGCCAAATTTATGACATCTTGAGATTATGGCGGTTGTGGCGAAGTGGTTAACGCACCAGATTGTGGCTCTGGCACTCGTGGGTTCGATTCCCATCAATCGCCCCATATTATCATTGGGCTATAGCCAAGCGGTAAGGCAACGGACTTTGACTCCGTCATGCGTTGGTTCGAATCCAGCTAGCCCAGCCATTTTTATTTTTTGAAATTGAATAGTAAGAGCCATTAGCTCAGTTGGTAGAGCATCTGACTTTTAATCAGAGGGTCGAAGGTTCGAGTCCTTCATGGCTCACCATTTACATGTTGCGGATGTGGCGGAATTGGCAGACGCGCTAGAATCAGGCTCTAGTGTCTTTACAGACGTGGGGGTTCAAGTCCCTTCATCCGCACCATTTCTGCGGAAGTAGTTCAGTGGTAGAACACCACCTTGCCAAGGTGGGGGTCGCGGGTTCGAATCCCGTCTTCCGCTCCATTTATCCTAACGGGATATTGTAAATTGAATTGCGCCCGTAGCTCAATTGGATAGAGCGTTTGACTACGGATCAAAAGGTTAGGGGTTCGACTCCTCTCGGGCGCGCCATATCTTTTAATAGAATAGATAGGAAATCGGGAAGTAGCTCAGCTTGGTAGAGCACATGGTTTGGGACCATGGGGTCGCAGGTTCGAATCCTGTCTTCCCGACCATTTTTTATGGGGCCTTAGCTCAGCTGGGAGAGCGCCTGCTTTGCACGCAGGAGGTCAGCGGTTCGATCCCGCTAGGCTCCACCAACGTGTTCTTTGAAAACTA
>NZ_JBSGXP010000313.1:0-1214 GCF_053610105.1 Kitasatospora sp. NPDC054939
AACGCCCCCGAGGGCGTCTTCGAGCTGCCCGGCCTGCGCGTCGAGGTGGCGCCCGGACGCACCGGCACCGCCAAGTTCGACCTGTTCTTCAGCCTGGCCGAACGGCGCGGCGAGGCCGGCGAACTGCTCGGTATCGAGGGCGCCGTCGAGTACTCCGGCGACCTGTACGAACCGGCCACCGTCACGGCGTTGTTCGAGCGCTGGGTGCGGCTGCTGGAGGCCGTCGTCGCCGACCCGGCCCGACCGGTGAGCCGGATCGACGTGCTCACCGCCGAGGAGCGCCACCGGCTCGTCGACACCGGCAACGACACCGCCGTACCCCTTCCCGCGGAGTCCCTGGCCGCGCTGTTCCAGGCCGGGGTGGCGGCTGCGCCGGATGCGCCGGCCGTCGTCGACGGGGAAAGGGTGCTCACGTACGCGGAGTTGGACGCGCGGGCGAACGGTCTGGCGCGGGTGCTGGTGTCCCGCGGCGTGGGGCCGGGTGCCGGGGTGGGGGTGCTGCTGGAGCGGTCGGCCGGTTCGGTGGTGGCGGTGCTGGCGATCGCCAAGGCGGGCGGGGTGTACGTGCCGCTGGACACCCGCTGGCCGGAGGAACGGATCGGCCTGGTACTGCGGGAGACCGCCGCGTCCGTGGTCGTCACCGACAGCGAACGACCCCTCGGCGCAACGGTGGTGTCCCCGCAGGCGGATCCCGCGCCGACTCCGCCGGCGATCGCGGTGGGTCCGGGGGATGCGGCGTACGTGATGTACACCTCGGGGTCGACGGGGGTGCCGAAGGGGGTGGTGGTGACCCAGCGCAATGTGGTGGCGCTGGCGTTGGATCCGCGGTGGGCGGCAGGCGGGTTCGAGCGGGTGCTGCTGCATTCCCCTGCGGCTTTCGATGCGTCGACGTTCGAGCTGTGGGTGCCGCTGCTGAACGGCGGTGCGGTGGTGGTGGCGCCGCCGGGGGAGCTGGACGTGCCTGCGCTGGAGCGGGTGCTCGTCGAACGGCGGGTGACGGCGCTGTGGTTGACGAGTGCGCTGTTCAACGTGGTGGCGGAGCTGGCCCCGGCGGCGCTCGCCGCGGTTCGGCAGGTGTGGACGGGCGGTGAGGCGGTCTCGGGTGCCGCCGTGCGACGCGTGCAGGAGGCCTGCCCGCAGACCACGGTCGTGGACGGCTACGGCCCGACCGAGACCACCACCTTCGCCACCTGCCATCCGGTGCAACTCCCGTA
>NZ_JBSGXP010000314.1:0-1174 GCF_053610105.1 Kitasatospora sp. NPDC054939
CGGCGACCTGTCGCAGAAGATCCGGGTGGATGCGCGCGGGGAGATCCTGGAGCTCAAGACCACGATCAACACGATGGTCGACCAGCTGAGTTCGTTCGCCGGGGAGGTGACCCGGGTGGCGCGGGAGGTGGGTACCGAGGGCCGGCTGGGCGGGCAGGCGGACGTGCGGGACGTCTCGGGGACCTGGCGGGACCTGACCGAGTCCGTGAACGTGATGGCCGACAACCTGACCGCGCAGGTGCGCTCGATCGCGTCGGTGACGACGGCGGTGGCGGAGGGCGACCTGTCGCAGAAGATCCGGGTCGACGCGCGCGGGGAGATCCTGGAGCTGAAGGAGACCATCAACACGATGGTCGACCAGCTGTCGGCCTTCGCCGACGAGGTCACCCGGGTGGCGCGGGAGGTGGGCACGGAGGGCAACCTCGGCGGGCAGGCGACCGTACGGGGCGTGTCGGGGACGTGGAAGGACCTCACCGACAACGTCAACGTGATGGCCTCCAACCTCACCGGGCAGGTCCGCTCGATGTCCGAGGTGGCCACCGCGGTGGCCCGCGGGGACCTCTCCCGCAAGATCACCGTGGAGGCGAAGGGCGAGGTCGCCGCGCTGGCCGGGGCGATCAACACCATGGTCGACACCCTGTCGGTGTTCGCCGACGAGGTCACGAGGGTGGCCCGGGAGGTCGGCACCGAGGGCACCCTCGGCGGCCAGGCCCGCGTGCCCAACGTCGCCGGCACCTGGAAGGACCTCACCGACAGCGTCAACTCGATGGCGCACAACCTCACCAGCCAGGTCCGCAACATCGCCCAGGTCACCACCGCCGTCGCCAAGGGCGACCTGACCCGCAAGATCGACGTCGACGCGCGCGGCGAGATCCTGGAACTCAAGACCACCATCAACACCATGGTCGACACGCTCTCCGCCTTCGCCGCCGAGGTCACCCGGGTCGCCCGGGAGGTCGGCAGCGAGGGGCGGCTCGGCGGCCAGGCCGAGGTCGAGGGCGTCTCCGGCACCTGGAAGCGCCTCACCGAGAACGTCAACGGCCTGGCCGGCAACCTCACCCGGCAGGTCCGGGCGATCGCCGAGGTCACCAGCGCCGTCGCCGCCGGCGACCTCACCCGCTCCATCACCGTCGACGCCTCCGGCGAGGTCGCCGACCTCAAGGACAACATCAAC
>NZ_JBSGXP010000315.1:0-1171 GCF_053610105.1 Kitasatospora sp. NPDC054939
GGTTATAAATTCGACGGCGACCACCCATATATACACTAATTCCTTCGTCGGCCGCGTCTGTTGTGTTTACGAGACTGGGCCGGGACTGGCCGCCGGGGACCGGCGGCCCCACAGGACTGCGGGGCCCGGGTCCGTCGGACGGACCCGGGCCCCGCTGTCGGGCACTCCCCGGCTACTTCGCGGCCGCGGACTCCCCGAGGGCGCTCTCGATGCCCTGCACCATCCGCCAGAGCGGGGCCCGGCGGCTGGCGACCAGCACCACCACGTCGTCGCCGTCGTGCTCGCCCGCGCCGTCCTCCGGGCGGTCGCTCCAGGTGCGGGTGACGAAGGCCATCGCCGCGTCGACCTCGGCCACCCAGTCGCTCTCCCCGCCCGAGCGCAGCCAGGTGCGCAGGGCGTGGTTGTGCGCCGAGACCACGGCCGCCGCGATGACGTCGGCCCGCAGCGGGCCGTCCGGGCGGTCGGCGAACCGTCCGCGCAGGTAGTGGGCGAGCGTGTGCTCGTACCGCCAGACGACCGACAGCTCGTAGGCGCGCAGGCCGGGGACGCTGCGGGTGAGGCGGTAGCGCTGCACGGAGAAGGACGGCTGCTCGGCGTACATCCGCAGAACCAGCCGGGCGGCGCCGCAGGCGTGCTCGACCGGGTCCTCCTCGCCGGTGCCGGACTCCAGGAAGTCCGTCATGTCGGCGAGGCCGCGCTCGTGGTCGGGGAAGACCACGTCCTCCTTGGCGGGGAAGTAGCGGAAGAAGGAGCGGCGCCCGACCCCGGCGAGGGAGACGATGTCGTCGACCGTGGTCTGTTCGAAGCCGCGTTCCAGGAAGAGCTCGAAGGCTGCGGCAACCAGCGCCTCGCGCATGGCCGGCTTGGGCGGCCCGTCGTTCATCTGCTGGTCCTGCTCTTCCTTCTCACTCATTCTCCGGAACATAGCACCGGCTTCGAACGGCCGGGCGGGCGCCGGGCGTCGGCCCCTCGCCCGGCCGTTCCGGCCCTACGGGAGGTTGCGGGCCATCACGATGCGCTGGATCTGGTTGGTGCCCTCGTAGATCTGCGTGATCTTCGCGTCCCGCATCATCCGCTCCAACGGGTAGTCCCGCGTGTACCCGTACCCGCCCAGCAACTGCACCGCATCCGTGGTGATCTCCATCGCCGCATCCGACGCGAAGCACTTCGC
>NZ_JBSGXP010000316.1:0-1169 GCF_053610105.1 Kitasatospora sp. NPDC054939
TTTGTGTTATCCCCGCCCGCGCCCGGGGGGCGCCCCCCCGCGCGCGCGCCCCCCCGGGGGCGCCCCCGCCCCACTCCGCCACCCCCACTCCCCACCCCGGCCGTTGCGCCGCCGACTCGCCGGTCTCCTGGACCGCACCGCCCACTACTCCGCACCGCTCACTACTCCCCACCCCCAACTCCTCAACCCCTGCTCCCGCTGGCTCCCGAACTCCCGAGGAGGCACCCGCATGCGCCCCCGCCGCAGCAGCTCCACCGGCATCCTTCGCCGCTTCCGCCCCGACGGTTCGTCGGGCCGGGGCCGTTCGCCCCGGCCGAACCGCCAGGACCGCCAGGCCCGGCCCACCCGGCCGCCCCGCCCGCACCACCCGCCGCGCCGGGGCCGGCTGCACCGGCTGGCCGCCGCCCTCGGGCTCGCCGCCGCGGCCGTCCTGCTGGGCGCCGCCCCGGCCGCCGCCCACGGCGACACCATCACTCTGGAGATCCCCGGCCAGGACAACGGGCACGTCACCACCGTCGCCACCTGGGACAACGACCGCGACCCGGTCACCGAGGAGTTCGCGGGCACGCTGAGCGCCGCCTCCTCCGACGGCCGGACGGCGGGCCCGTGGCGGCTGGTGCCGATCACCGGCCGCCCGGGCGCGTACACCACGCGGGAGATCCTCCCGGCCGGCCACTGGAAGGTCACCGTCGTCTGCGCGTTCCCGACGCTGGGGCGCGGGGAGCGCGAACTCGACGTGGAACCGGCCGTGATCACCGACCCGCCGATGCAGGGACCGCCTGCCACCGGGCCCACGGCGACGGGACCGACCGCGGCCCCCCGCCCCTCGGGAGCCCCCACCGGCAGCGGCACGGCCACCGGCACCGGCACCGCCACGGCCACGGCCACGGCCACGGTCGGCGGTCCGAGCGGGGCGCCGGTGGTGGCGGCCCCGACCGGCGGCACCGCGGTGACCACGGCCCGCGACGCGGGCAACACCGCCACCTGGGCCGCCCTGGCCACCGCCGCCGCCGCGGTGCTGCTGCTCGCCGTCGGCCTGCGCCTGCGCCGCCGCAACCGCGGCTGAACCACCCGTGTGTGCTCGGCCGGGAGCCCCGGCCGGAAGCCCCGGCCGGGGGAGCGGACGCGGACCACCCGCGCCCGGCCGGTCGACCCGCGGCGTACATCGC
>NZ_JBSGXP010000317.1:0-1104 GCF_053610105.1 Kitasatospora sp. NPDC054939
TATTTCTACCACTCCACTTTTCAACAAGTTGCTGCTCTTCTGTTTCAGACAGTAGTTGAATTTCTGAAATCGGTTGTTGTGGATTATCTATACAAGCTTTTAATAAGTTGACGAAGTGCTCTAACAGACGATGGATGGTGTCAGCATTGTATAAATCAGTATTAAAATCCATAGCACATAACAATTCGTCATTTCGTTCGGTTATGGTAAAACTCAAATCCAGAGCACTTGCTTTCTGTTTAAGATCATAATGCTCCATTGTTACACCATGAAAAGGCTCATTTCCATTATCTTGGGCCGTGAGATAGGTTAACATCGTCTGGAAGAAGAGATTATGGCTCATGTTTCGCTCTGTTTGTAACTCTTCAATCAATTTTTCAAAAGGAATATCTTTATGTGCAAATGCGCCAAAAGAAACTTTACGAGTTCGCTTCAACATCTCTGCAAATGTTGGATTTCCCTCTAAGTTGTTCCGCAATACAAGGGTGTTAGCTAAAAGACCAATTAAATTCTCCAACTCAGGACGATTACGGCTAGAAATTGAAGTTCCTACACATATATCCTCCTGACCAGTGTATCGATATAGTAATGTTTGATATGCTGCTAACGTCGTAATGAACATCGTCACGCCACTTTTACGGCTCAATTCCTTTAAAGCTATCGTAATTTCGGCAGGAATTGTTATACGCATTCGCTCTCCATTGTGTGTCATAACAGCCGGTCTAGGACCATCCAATGGCATTCTCAAAACTGGGAGTTCGCCATCTAATTTCCCCTTCCAATATTCCAATTGTTTGTGGTATACATTCTCTTTCATATTCTCCTGTTGCCAATGGGCATAATCAACAAATTGAATAGGAAGTGCAGGGAGTGTACCCACTTCTCCTTGTACATAGGAGTTATAAAAAAAGCCAAGTTCTTGGATTAAAGTCTCTAATGATATAAAATCTGCAATAATATGGTGAATTTTAAGCAGAAAAAGATGCTCTTCATCCCCTAATTGATACAAAGATAAACTTAAGAGTGGTCCTGTCTCTAACAAAAATGGTTTTTGTATTTCTTGATCCATTAGAATAGCTGCTTGAGACTCACGGTCTTCTATCC
>NZ_JBSGXP010000318.1:0-1084 GCF_053610105.1 Kitasatospora sp. NPDC054939
CCGCCGATCGGGCAGCCCTGGCCGTACGCCGCCCAGGCCCCGCACGCGCAGCCCGCTCCTTCGCCGCAGCCCCACCCCGCGCCCCAGGGTGCGCCGTACGTCCCCACCCAGGCCGACCGCGGCCCCGGGCCCGCACCGCAGGTCGCACCGCAGGTCGCACCGCAGGTCGCGCACCAGGAGCTGCGCGCCTACGAGCCGCGCACCATCGGCGGCTACCAGCTGCTCGGACGCATCGGCGCCGGCGGCATGGGCACCGTCTACCTGGCCCGCCGCGAGGGCTCCGCCACCCAGGTCGCACTGAAGACCATCAACCCCGAACTCCTCGACGACGCCGAACTGCTGCGCCGCTTCGAACGCGAGGCCGAAGTCCTCGCCATGGTCTCCGGCGCCTACACCGCCCGGGTCCTCGACTCCGGCGTGGACACCGGACGCCCCTACCTGGCGATGGAACTCCTCGACGGACGCCCCCTCGACGCCCACCTGCGCGAACAGGGCCCGATCCGCACCCCCGAGGCCCTGCGCGCCCTCGCCCTGGCCCTGGCCGTCGCCCTCGCCGGAGTACACCGCCTCGGCCTGGTCCACCGCGACCTCAAACCCGCCAACATCATGCTCACCACCGCAGGCCCCCGCCTGCTCGACTTCGGCATCGCCTCCATCGTCGACGCCACCCGCCTGACCCGCACCGGCGGCGGACCCGGCACCCTGACCTACATGGCCCCCGAACAGTTCGGCGACGAGCCCGTCGGCCCCGCCGCCGACGTCTGGGCCTGGGCCTGCTGCGTCGTCTGCGCCGCCCACGGCACCAGCCCCTTCGCCGCCACCAGCACCGGCGCCGTCATCCGCCGCATCGTCGAGAGCGGCCCCGAACCCACCGCCATCGCCACCGTCCGGGCCCTCGACCCCGCCCTGGCCGCCGCCGTCGCACGCGCACTGGCCACCGACCCGGCCGCCCGCCCCGCCGACGGCACCGACCTGCTCGACCTGCTGACCGCCGGCCAGGGCGCCGGACACACCCTGCTCGACACCGGCACCGTCCGCGAACAGATCACCCAGGGCTGGCGAACCCTCGCCCTCTGACCGAACG
>NZ_JBSGXP010000319.1:0-1062 GCF_053610105.1 Kitasatospora sp. NPDC054939
GCTCTATGTCTTGTATGTTGACTTATTAAGCTGGTGTTGGCTGTGTTTTCGTGACGATCTGAGACATTGGAGACTCGCCGCCCTCGTTCACTGCGGTTACATTTACAGTTAACTGCGTATCTGCCGCAATTCCCGTCAGTGTGTGTGATGTAGTCGTGACATTTGCGTCTAACTTCTTCTCTGCGCCTCTATAAACGTTGTATGAGTCCGCCCCTTATACGGCATCCCATTCCACTGTTACACTATCTGAAGTAGCTGTGTACCGTAGATTTTGGGGCGCATTAGGGCGTGGCTGTTGTTTCTGTCGGCTCGCCATTGAGGTGAATTTCAATACTGATTTCACCTTTAGCTCCTGCATCCCCGCCAGGTCCTTCAATAGTCGCAATGGTACAAGGGCATTCAATAATATTTCCGTTCGGCTCTTCCCATTTGAAATTAGTTTCTCGATCAGGGCCAACTTTATATTTTTTGCTGAAAACATACTCTTGCGCTTCATCACCATAATATCTATGACCTTCGAATGCGATTGTTTGTTGGCCGCCTGTTACTGTTGTTTGTTTCATGGTTCCGGTGTTTAAGTATTGCGTTTGGTCGTTTTCTTCGTTCAAACTTGGATCAAAGCTGCTTAATCCTTTCGCAAGTCTTGACCATGTGCGCTCCGTTCCATCTGGTGTAATGTCGATAAAGAATTTATGTGATGAGTTAATTAAGAGACCTTCTTTTTGAGGCATTCAACCCACTCCTTATAGGTATAGTTCCGCTTGAAACATTGCGGTATATATGTGGCCCTCTGGTGTTTGTTCAACCCAGTTAGGCGTTGTGTAAACTTCGCATTTAACAAAAGTAAAAGAGCCGCCACCACTTGTGACCGCTCCGTTAGTTAACGTATCTAATTTGTCTGATATTTGCTGACAAGTTGTGTATGATTTATATTGATCAAGATGTCTGACCAATATCTGAAAGGCAAAAATGTAATTTCGGGACATATCCAGGTTTTTTGTAGGTTTAACGCTTGGGATCGCCAAAATTGAAATGTCGTTCCCGCTTGTCAAAGGGCCTACG
>NZ_JBSGXP010000320.1:0-1056 GCF_053610105.1 Kitasatospora sp. NPDC054939
GGACTTCGATCTCTTCCGGATCTCGGAGGAGCACGGGATGCTCCGGGAGGCGGTGCGTTCGCTGGCCGAGGCGAAGATCGCGCCGTTCGCGGCGGAGGTGGACGAGCAGGGGCGGTTCCCGCAGGAGGCGCTGGATGCGCTGCAGGGCAACGATCTGCATGCGGTGCACGTGCCGGAGGAGTTCGGGGGTGCGGGGGCGGATGCGCTGGCGACGGTGATCGTGATCGAGGAGGTGGCGCGGGTGTGCGCCTCGTCGTCGCTGATCCCGGCGGTGAACAAGCTGGGGTCGCTGCCGGTGCAGCTGTCGGGTTCGGAGGAGCTGAAGGCGAGGTACCTGGGGGCGCTGGCGCGCGGTGAGGGGATGTTCTCGTACTGCCTGTCGGAGCCGGAGGCGGGTTCGGACGCGGCGGGGATGAGGACGCGGGCGGTGCGCGACGGGGACTTCTGGGTGCTGAACGGGGTGAAGCGCTGGATCACCAACGCGGGGGTGTCGGAGTTCTACACGGTGATGGCCGTGACGGACCCGGAGGCCCGGTCGAGGGGGATCTCGGCGTTCGTGGTGGAGAAGGGCGATGCGGGGGTGTCGTTCGGGGCGCCGGAGCGGAAGCTGGGGATCAAGGGGTCGCCGACGCGTGAGGTGTACTTCGACAATGTGCGGATCCCGGCGGACCGGATGATCGGTGCGGAGGGGACGGGGTTCGCGACGGCGATGCGGACGCTGGACCACACGCGGGTGACGATCGCGGCGCAGGCGCTGGGGATCGCGCAGGGGGCGCTGGACTATGCGAAGGGGTATGTGCGGGAGCGGCGGCAGTTCGGGAAGCCGATCGGTGACTTCCAGGGTGTGCAGTTCATGCTGGCGGACATGGCGATGAAGCTGGAGGCGGCGCGGCAGCTGACGTATGCGGCGGCGGCGCGTTCGCAGCGTTCGGACGGGGATCTGACGTTCTTCGGGGCGGCGGCGAAGTGCTTCGCGTCGGATGCGGCGATGGAGATCACCACGGATGCGGTGCAGTTGCTGGGCGGGTACGGGTACACGCGGGACTACCCGTTGGA
>NZ_JBSGXP010000321.1:0-1051 GCF_053610105.1 Kitasatospora sp. NPDC054939
CCCTATAGCCATTGCTGTCCCCTGTAACCAAGAAATAGAACGTTTTAACTTTGGCATATTTTTTCCCCTTTCATTAATATTTAAGGTATACATAACATGAAATGTCCTAGAAAAGTTCTATCCAATTATTCCTTGTTCAAATAAGCTTTCCGCTAATAAAACTGAACCTTTTCCTGCTCCCATTTTTGTATTATGGGAAACTAATAGGTATTTTATCCCTCCTAGTACGGGATCTTCTTCTAATCTTCCTACACTTGTTGTCATGCCATCTCCAAGGTCTCTATCCTTAGGGACTTGCGGAGCATCAGGATCGTCGAATAAATGGATCCTTTCCTTTGGTGCTGAATGAAGATTACGATTTTCAAATGGGTTGTATTCACTCATTACTGCTTTAATCTCTGATAACTTAACTTTTTCTTGTATTCCAACGAATACAGCCTCTGTATGACCGTCCAAAATACTAGCACGTGTACATATACAGTTTATACCTATTCCAGCGGGGGAAATTTGATGACTTTGAGCTTCTCCCAACATTTTATTAAGTTCAATTTTCACCTTATTTTCTTCATTAGGTATAAAAGGAATTATGTTATCTGATATGTCTAAATGCCTTACACCAGGGCTCCTTCCTGCACCACTAACAGATTGCATTGACACCATCAATACACGATCAATATTAAATTTTTCATATAAAGGCTTAAGTGTTATAGCTAATCCCGTAACTGTACAATTAGGTGTAGGAGCTACAAATCCTTTCCATCCCCGTTTCTCCTGTTGTGATCGTATCAGTTTTGCGTGCTCCTTATCATTGACACCCGCAATCATAAGTGGTGTGTCTGATTCATAACGAAAAGCAGAGGATGTTGAAAATGTTGGAGTAGTTTTTGCAAACCAGGGTTCAAGCTCTTTTGCTATATCTGATTCAATAGCAGTAAAAATAACATCCACTTCATTTGGTTTAAAATTTTTTGAAGAGACAACAGGTATACTCTTCATATCAAGTGGAATTTCTGAACTTTGAATCCAACGAGAAGAACCATCTGACTCTGTT
>NZ_JBSGXP010000322.1:0-1014 GCF_053610105.1 Kitasatospora sp. NPDC054939
CCGCGGGCTGGCAGGATGTCCGCCATGACCTACCTCGCCGCGGATGACCGCTATGCCTCGATGACCTACCGCCGCGCCGGCCGCAGCGGGGTGCAGCTGCCCGCCGTCTCGCTCGGCCTGTGGCACAACTTCGGCGACACCCAGCCGCTCGACGTCCAGCGCGCGGTGCTCCGCCGGGCCTTCGACCGTGGGATCACCCACTTCGACCTGGCGAACAACTACGGGCCGCCGTACGGCAGCGCCGAGCGCAACTTCGGCCACCTCTTCCGGCAGGACCTCCGCCCGTACCGCGACGAGCTGTTCATCGCCTCCAAGGCCGGCTACGACATGTGGCCCGGCCCCTACGGCAACGGCGGCAGCCGCAAGTACCTGCTGGCCAGCCTCGACCAGTCGCTGGAGCGCACGGGCCTGGAGTACGTCGACGTCTTCTACTCCCACCGCCACGACCCGGACACCCCGCTCGAAGAGACCATGGGCGCACTCGACCAGGCCGTCCGCTCGGGCCGCGCCCTGTACGCCGGCATCTCCAACTACGCGCCCGAGCAGCACCGGGAGGCCGTGGCCATCCTGCGCGAGCTGGGCACCCCGGTCCTGCTGAACCAGGCCAACTACTCCATCCTCGACCGGCGCCCCGAACAGGGCCTGCTCGACGCCGCCGGCGACACGCAGACCAGCCTGATCGCCTACTCCCCGCTCGCCCAGGGCCTGCTGACCGACCGCTACCTCACCGGCCAGGTCCCGGCCGGCTCGCGGATGTCGGTCGGACACTTCCTGCGCGAGGAGGCCCTGACCGGCGCGAAGCTGGACCAGCTGCGGGCACTGAACAAGGTCGCCGAGCGGCGCGGCCAGAACCTGGCCCAGCTGGCCCTGTCCTGGGTGCTGCGCGACCCCCGGGTCGTCTCCGTGATCATCGGCGCGAGCAGCACCGCCCAGCTCGACCAGAACATCGACGCCCTCCAGGGCGCCCCGCTGACGGCCGAGGAACTGACGGAGATCGACCGGATCAGCCGCTGA
>NZ_JBSGXP010000323.1:0-1012 GCF_053610105.1 Kitasatospora sp. NPDC054939
CGACGGGCTCGGCGACGGGCTCGGCGGCGAGCGCGGCGGGGTCGAGCAGCAGGGCCGCGCGGGAGTCCTGCAGCATGAACTCCACCCGCTCCTGCGGGTGGTCGGGGTCGACGGGCAGGTAGGCCCCGCCGGCCTTCAGCACCGCGAGCAGCGCGACGACCAGGTCGACGGAGCGCGGCAGCGACACCGCCACCACCGACTCCGGGCCGACCCCGCGCTCGATCAGCCGGTGCGCGAGCCGGTTCGCCCGCGCGTTCAACTCCCGGTAGCTCACCACCTCTTCGCCGAACTCCACGGCCGGCGCGTCCGGCGTGCGCGCGACCGTCGCCTCGACCAGGTCGGGCAGGGTGGCCTCCGAGAGGTCCGCATCGGCCCCGGTCCCGGCGCGCAGGATCCGCTCCTCCTCCCCGGGCGCGAGCAGGTCGACGGCGCCGACGGGCAGGTCCGGGTCGGCGGCGACCGCCTCCAGCAGCCGCACCAGACGGTCGGCGAAGGACTGCGCCGTCGCCGGGTCGAACAGATCGACGGCGTACTCCACCGCACCGAGCAGGCCCTCCGCCGCCGACTCGACTGCAGTGAAGGAGAGGTCGAACTTGGCCGCGACGGCATCGATCGGTTCGAGGGTGCTGGTGATGCCGGGGAGGTCGATGGAACCCTCCTGCTGGTTCTGGAGGTTGAGCATGACCTGGAAGAGCGGGTGCCGGGCCAGCGACCGGGCCGGGTTCAGCTCCTCCACCAGCCGCTCGAACGGCAGCTCCTGATGCGCGAACGCCCGCAGGTCCGTCTCCCGTACCCGGCCCAGCAGTTCACGGAAGGTCGGCTCACCCGACACATCCGTCCGCAGCACCAGCGTGTTCACGAAGAACCCCACCAGCTCGTCCAGCGCCGCATCCGTCCGCCCGGCCACCGGCGCACCGATCGGCACGTCCTCCCCCGCACCCAACCGCGACAGCAGCGACGCCACCCCCGCCTGCAACACCATGAACAGACTCGCACCCGACTCCCGCGCCAG